>JANQST010000290.1 GCA_028279155.1 Cyclobacteriaceae bacterium | reverse complement strand
TGAATTCTTTGAAACTGAATCCCACTGTCACTTCTAAACCAACTGTGTTGGTAACAGGTAAAGATTCCAGTGAATTCATTGAAGAATTCCATTCAAGACTGGCTGTTCCATCTGTAGGGTCATGTGGTAAGAGATTTCTTGGTACAGCTCCTACTAATTGTACAGCATGATGAAGTGATCGACGGTTGTCTCGTAGTACATCCAAATCAATACCTTTTATTTTTTTCCATTTACTCATAAGCTCTTTATTTGATGATCAATGTGGTTAGCATAAAAATTCCAATTGCTACGAAGAGTATCGAAATGGATACTTTCATAATATCAGCAGGAATCATTTTTTGTAGTTTGGGCCCAATTTGACCACCAATCACCACACCAGGGATTGAGAAAATAATCACGTTCAATACCTGTGTGAGTGTCTCCTGGGACGAATGAAAAATGAACTCATAAAAATGTCCGATTGAAGCAACCAATACCGTTATGACTACTACAAAGATTGAAGTGGCCACAGCAACTGGGGTTGGAACTTTACACTTGGCAACAAGATGATATTCCTGGAGTTCGGCGAGACCAACGGAAATCATTCCAAGGAATGCCCCCCCGATGCTTGCGAACATTCGACCCATCCCTTTGTTGCAGACGGTGTACCTATAGACCTTTCCTTCTCTATCCGTCAATTCACTTTCAAAGGAAGCTTCAAATTCTTCTTTGTTAGCTTGTTCGGCTTTTTCTTGCTCTTCTGCCCTCCATGAGGTATAAAGCTGGTAGCCGATGAAGACAATGCCTGTCGCAAAAATGGTCTTGAGTATGTCCGGAGGAACTTCTTTCCCATATATTGTTCCTAGAACGGCAAAAGGGATACTGAATAGCAGCAGTTTTGTGCCCAGTTTGTAGTCAATAAGCTTCGCTTTTGCATAGGCATAAAGGCCAGAGCTGAAACCGAATAATTCGGTAGCCAACGCTATCCCAATTGCGGTTCCCGGCTCCAGCCGTAAGCCGATCATTAATAAAGGAGAGAAGAACACTGCGCCACCAATACCACTTGACATAGCAATCGTAGCTATGAGAATAGAGAGAGGGAGCATAAACCAGTATTCAAATGTGAGTTCCATAGCTTAGTAAGGTTTTTTGTCCGTTTGCAATATGTTCAGCTTAATTAGTTTCAACAAGACATAAAATTTGCAACTATACTTTATCCGACATTTTAGAAAGCCAGTTTGATTTTTGGCTCTCTATTTACCTGATCATCAAATGTTCTCAGCTTTACACATATTGTCAAATAGATAATATTGTAGGGTATATTTATATTATAAATGACCCTCCAGCAATTACAGTATATCGTGGCTTTGGACACGCATCGGCATTTTGTGAAAGCAGCCGAAAGCTGTTTTGTTGCTCAGCCGACACTAACTCTCCAGGTAAAAAAATTGGAGGAACAGATTAACCTTGTCATTTTCGATCGTGATACACAACCTTTAGAACCCACTCCAATGGGAGAACTGTTTATAAGAAAGGCTAGACAGATTCTTAGGGATATTGAACAGCTGAAGCAGATCGTAGAAGATGAAAGAAATCAAATTGAGGGAACATTCCGCGTAGGAATCATCCCAACCTTATCCCAATACTTGTTGCCTCGATTTTTGAACGAATTTTCTAGTACACATCCACATACGATGTTGGACCTGAAGGAATGGCAAAGTGCTGATATCATCAGTGGGTTGAAGAGTGATACATTAGACGTAGGAATATTGGCAACCCCCTTGGATGAACCAAGTCTTCGTGAAATCTCCCTGTTCTGTGAGCCTTTTTTGCTTTATGCAAATGAAAATCATCCAATCTTAGCTAATGAAAGAGTATCATCAGACAAATTGGATGAGTCAGGTTTATGGTTGATAAAACAAGGGCATTGCTTTAGAAACCAGATGCTTAACATCTGTAGCAAATCCCACGAATTATCAGAAGAACGAAAGATCGCGTTCGAAAGTGGCTCAATTGAAACAATCAAAAAGATGGTAGAGAAAAATTTTGGGTATACGTTAATTCCAGAGCTTGCTTATGTCAAAAAAGAAGATTTGGATACAACAAGAAGGTTTGAAGAGCCAGAACCAGTACGAGATATCAGTATCGTGACTCATAACAGTTTCACAAAAGAACTGCTAATCACCCATTTGAGAAAAGCTATTCTTGCAAACATCCCGGAACATTTTAAGAAGAATGAACGATTTATAACCGTCAAGTGGCGTTAAACATGAATAGGTTAGGTTGAATTTAAAATGCGACTCTATTTGGATCAGGAGAAATCAGAGTCTTTTACATGCTCGACAAAGTTGAAATTCAACTCCACTATGTCATCATAATCTTCACCTGCTTCGAGCATGTCATCATCGTGAGCCTCGTAGTACCAGTTCACACTGATGTTAGTACCTGACATCTTCATTTTCTTAAGCTGTCGGAAAATATCGAACAAACATTTGGATGAACTTGTGTTGAAGTATTCAAAGGCTAAATCCATGTGGACTTGTGTGGCGTTAATCTTGTTGGATCTTAATACTCGCATCAAAGGAGCATAGAAGGCCTGGCTGTTTTCAGGGCTTGATCTACCGCTGAGTTTGATGGATGCCTCAGATAGATCAATGATCACTTCTGGGGTTGTCTTGGTGGCGTGTTTAATGTATTTCATTACTGGTGACTTTTAAGCAAGATACATCTTTAAAATATCCAATTTTGAAGCATTAGATGAGTAAGGGTTGAATTTCGTTAAGAATGGTGATACGCTCGATAGATGTTGGTTACCTATAATTTTAAATGAAGTTTTTTGAATCAACTGTGTAACATTTGCGTTATTCACTTATCTATAATGGAAAGTCGGAAAATGGCGCTCATTTCTTAACTTTATTAGTGAAATAGGCGAATTTCTTGAAGAAAGCAAAACTATGATTTACAACGGAAAAGAGGTAGAATTCCCTGCGGTAATGCAGGTTAGTTTCTTTAAGGCAATTGAGACATTGGAGTCGATGGCTAAAGATAGCGATGCTGCAACTTCCAATTATGCCAATGAACTCCTTAAGGAAGTACAAAAACACCCAAAGCTTAAGGATGGCTTTGAGAACCTCGATGATCTAAAAAAACATAAAAAATCGATTGATAAAATAAGCCGGGTGTTATTTCCTGATGCTCTTCTTACAAATGAAATCAAAGCACTAACACCTCCATTTTATTTTAATCCATTTTATACTTCAACCCGATTTGATAACATAATCAAAGCATCCGGAGAAGAATATAAGTTCGAAATGAAGGATGTGGATGAAGACACATTTTATCTCTATTGTTGCTATTTCATTCTTGCAAGCTATTTCCATTTCCCTGTGCCAGGTGGCGGTCCCATGAAACTTGAGATCTTCAATAAAGATCAAGGGTTGATGCGTACCTATAAAATGCTAATCAATGCTGATATGTGTGAGTTCATACCAACAAAAAAGGCGGTGGACATTTCACAGAAAGACTTTGAAGAGTTGATTGACAACTTTGGTGATATCAAACTTTGGAAAAAGAAATTCCCTCCGAACAGCTGGATCATGCGTGGAGTAAACATGATTAATCTTGTTGATGTCACCGTTGACCATTCAATCGAGACAATTACTTCTAATTTGTTGGTAAAGTCCGCTGACACTTTTGAAAAAATTCAAAATGGAATCAGGTCCTTGCTTAATAACAAGAACCTTGACATTGGAGTCTTGACTTTAGATGGGGATCGTATGGTACCTCTTGGAAAAGAAGACGTGAAAAGCATCGTGTTGAAAAACGAGGAATCACTAGACTGCAAGAAGGACATGTGTGATTATACCTTCGGTCAATTGATGGAAAAGAAGGAGCCTTTGGTAGTTTCAGATGCAGGACTTTTCCACGATGAAGTGAATGGTGGTCTTTCAGGTAAAATCGCTGCCTCGAAATACAAAAGTTATATAGTAGCACCTCTGGTTCATGAAGATGAATTGTTGGGATTCATGGAACTTGGCGCGAAAGAAAGATACACGCTGAATAACGGGACACTTGCTCCTCTAAGTGTCATCCTCCCAATTTTGGCAATGGCCCATAAACGATTTATGGAAGAGGCACAGAATAGGATAGAGGCTATCATTCAGCAGGAGTGTACTACCATTCATCCATCAGTCAAATGGCGCTTTGAAGAAGAGGCGGAGAAATTCATGAACATGCAGTTTCAAAATGAACAGCCCGTATTCAAGGATATTGTCTTTAATAACTTATATCCGCTCTACGGACAGATGGATATCAAAGGATCATCTGTAAAGCGAAATGAGGCAGTGAGTTCTGATCTTATAAAACAGATCAATGCTGTGAATAAAGTGCTGAAATATGCATTCAAGGAAACCAAAATGCATGCGTATGAAGAACTGATTTTTCGTCTTGATTCTTACAAAGCAGAATTGAAAAAAGGTCTTTCAGCTGGCAGTGAACATAAGATTCTTTCATTTCTCAGATCGGATGTCTATCCTGTTTTCGACCATCTCAAGCAAAGTGACCAACATCTCGAGAAACTTATAGACCAATACAATGCATTGCTGGATCCTGAATTGAATACGGTTTACGAGGAGCGAAAGAAATACGATACAAGTGTAAACCTGATCAATCAGCGATTGGCGTCCTACCTTGATGACAAACAGATAAGGGCCCAGGAGATGTTCCCGCATTACTTTGAGCGATATAAAACAGATGGGGTAGAATACAATATGTACATCGGTCAATCAATTGCAAGAGACAGGAAGTTTGATTCCATCTTTTTGAGAAACTTACGTTTATGGCAATTAGTGGTAATGTGTGAGATGGAAAATGAATTTCATACGATGCAAAAGGAGCTTCGTACCTCAATTGAGATTGCCTCACTGATCCTGGTCTACAACACACCACTTTCTGTACATTTCCGAATGGATGAAAAACAATTTGATGTAGAAGGAGCTTATAACGCCAGGTATGAAATCATCAAAAAACGAGTTGATAAAGCACATATAAAAGGTACGACAGAGCGAATCACTCAACCTGGAAAGATTGCGATCATCTATTCACAAGATCAAGATGCTCGTGAGTATCGCAAATACCTGGAGTTTTTGGCAGCTAAAGGCTACGTCAAGAAAGGTTTCGAAGATCATGCATTAGAAGATCTTCAAGGTGTTACAGGCTTAAGAGCTTTACGCGTAGAGGTTGCTTTTGCTGGCGCACTCACTGTGGATGAATTGATTAAAGAAATAGAAACATCCGCTAGCTAGCATATCACCTTTAGCGCTCAATTTGGTAACGCTCGATTTCTTCTTGCGTCATGTAATGAATATCATCAGCTGGAGCAGCATTGATGGTAAAAAAATAAAAATCTCTTGCCAGCTGATCCTCTATTCCAATTGCTCTATAGTAATCGATAAAAAGGTCATGCTCTGGTGAATCACTAGGAAAATCCGTTGCTTCATTTTCATCGGTTGCCCAGGAATGAACACCAACCATTACATTTTCTCCAAGGGTTCTTTTCTTTCCAGCTAAGAAGAAATCAACACCTCCTGAGGCAATTAGTCCTTCATCCAGCAAATGTGTATTGATTCCCTTGTTGTAAATAAGAGGACCAATTTGAACGTTGGTTTCATCATCCGCAGAGCCGGGCATCTCTCGTATGTTTATCATTGTGATGCCTGGGAAAGCCTCCAACATGTTGTTGAAATCCTTTAGTGTTCTAGTTCGAATAACTCCATCTGCGATAACCGTAATATTATCATCCTGAACTGTGAAAATGCCGAACTTCTTTGCGACTACCTCTGTGCTGTCATCGGCAGAGCAACTTGCTAATAAGATAAATAGGCTAACTAATCTGTTCATTGTTAAATGTATTTAAATTAAAAAAGCGCATACTTCAGCAACCAAATTGATTACTGAGGTATGCGCTTTGCACAAAGACCTCTTTGTTTGACTTCCCAATTTCTTCCTCAGTGGTGGAAGCCAAGTATCTTGTAACTAACAAGCAGCGAGATCCTGATGTTTAATATACAGTTTTTTGAAAAATTACCCCACCATTGATTGCAGCTTTTTCTGAAATCAATCTTCATAAAACCTTCAGTATTCCATGTAGGATCAAATGTTATCTGTGAACAATTTGCCTTCGAGCATAAGCTCTAGTCAAAAATTTAAAATAGAATAACATGAAAAAGTATTTCTTGAAAACATCCTCTGGTTTTAGAATTGGAACGGTCATGCTGGTAACTTTTATGGGAGTTGCCCAGGTATACGCCCAAAAGAAAATTGACATGGGCGATCGCTTCCAGATTAACAAGGATGGTTCATACATCACGTTTAAAACAACATTAGCCGGATTTCCTGTGATAAGAGGCTCAGTCAAATCTTATCAGGCAAACATGTTCTATGATCCGGAGGATGTTATGAGTACATCTGCAACTATAAGAATTGGATCCGAAGGGTTTACTACTTCTCACGATAAGCGTGATGAAGAACTCCAGGGTGCTAATTTTTTGAATGCGGAGAAGTTTCCTGCGATTTGGTTTCAGGGTTCAGACGTGACTATAACAGAAACAGGATTTGATCTTGCAGGAAAAATTAACATTAAGAAT
>JANQST010000288.1 GCA_028279155.1 Cyclobacteriaceae bacterium | reverse complement strand
GCAGGAGGTTTAGATGTTCAAATTTTCTCCGTGTTCTGCCTGGGGACTCAAGAAGAACCCTTTGATATGGCGATCAGACAAATGGATTCGCTCGATGCGATCGTTGACCGCTATTCAAGCGAAATTGCACTAGCCGGAAGTAGTTCGGAAATACTGAATTCATTGGCTGAAGGTAAATCTGTTGCAATGATGGGTGTAGAGGGCGGACATATGATTGAGGATGATCTGACCAAATTGGAAACCCTTTACAACCGCGGAGCCCGATATATGACTTTGACCTGGAACAACTCTACTTCCTGGGCTACGAGTTCCTATGATGAACAACCGGAGAAAAACTTAGATAGAAAAGGACTGACGGATTTTGGTAGAGAGGTGGTTGGCAAGATGAATCAACTGGGGATGATCGTTGACATAAGCCATGTTGGAGAGCAGACGTTTTGGGATGTCATGGACGTAACCACTAAGCCGGTCATTGCTTCTCACAGCTCTGTTTACACGATATGTCCCTTTCATCGCAATTTGAAGGATGATCAACTGAAAGCGGTGGCTGAAAATGAAGGAGTAGTTATGGTTAACTTCTATCCTGCTTTTATTGATTCTGTTTTTTGGGAGGAAGAGATTGCATTTTTTGAACGTCACCAAGATGAAAGCGATTCACTCATGGCTATTTATGATGACGAATGGTTTGTGGAATACCACATGTATAGGAAGTACGATAAAGAAGCGAATCAAATACGGCCCGCTTTGACGAAATTGATTGATCATATCGACTACATCGTTGAATTGGTGGGTGTTGATTATGTTGGATTGGGATCGGATTTTGATGGAATTACAATCAACCCAAAACAACTGGATGATGTGTCGGACTTTCCACAAATAACCAAGGCATTATTAGAAAGAGGCTATTCCATTGAGGATGTGACCAAAATTTTAGGAGCTAATTTTCTTCGTGTCTTAAAAGCCAATGAAGTTAAATTGGATTAATTCATACTAAATTCATGGAAATCACTTAGTTGGGTTAAGGCATAACCTGAGCACAATCACTCCATAACGTGACACTTGTCACGCAAAAGCCTATTTTTTCTTGTTTCCTTAGACCTGGCTAACATCCGAGCTATGGATAAGCAAAACATAGATGATTTAAAGAAAGAGCAGGAAAAACAAAAGGGTGCTCCTCCAAAGCCTTTTAACACCTGGACCTACCTTATCCCATTGATTCTTTTCTTGGGATTATACTATTTCACCAAGCGTGACTATGCGATAGAAGTGACATGGAACAAGTTCAAGCGTGAAATGCTGGTGTCTGGTGATGTCAACCACCTTACGGTTGTAAACAAAGAACGGGTTGAGGTTTTTATCAGAGAAGAAAAACTAAGCCAGGAAAAATATAAAGATGTAAGTGAATTTTCCACCACCACTGGTCCACACTATTTCTTTTTAATAGGTTCAATTGAATCTTTCGAGAGTAAAATGGAGGAGGCTCAACTGGATTTGCCTTCATCAGAACATGTAGAAATAAAGTACCTGAGTAGAACGGATTGGTTCGACAACATCTTTACAGTGCTTTTACCATTTGGTCTAATCTTTTTGTTCTGGTTTTTTCTTATTGGCAGAATGGGTCGCGGAATGGGAGGCGGTAAATCCATGTTCAATTTTGGAAAGACCACTGCCAGGTATCGTGATGCAAATAGTCAACAACAGAAGGTCACCTTCGATGATGTTGCAGGATTAGATGAAGCGAAGACCGAAGTACAGGAGATTGTTGACTTTTTGAAGAACCCCGAACGCTACACACATCTTGGAGCTAAAATTCCGAAAGGGGTAATACTGGTTGGTCCACCCGGAACCGGGAAAACGTTGTTGGTCAAAGCTGTTGCTGGGGAATCGATGGTTCCATTCTTCTCTATTTCAGGATCAGAGTTTGTGGAGATGTTTGTAGGAGTTGGAGCCTCGCGAGTTCGTGATCTTTTCAACAAAGCGAAAGAAAAGGCACCTTGTATTGTTTTCATTGACGAGATTGATGCGATTGGAAGAAGTAGGGGAAATGCAAAAGCATTCCAGTCAAATGACGAGCGAGAAAATACTTTGAATCAGCTTTTAACCGAGATGGATGGATTTTCGTCCAATTCAGGAGTGATTGTAATCGCTGCAACCAATCGTGCAGATATGTTGGATAGAGCGCTTATACGACCTGGTCGCTTTGATCGGCATATCTACCTGGAATTACCAAATCGAACAGAACGAAGAGCCATATTTAGGGTCCACCTTAAACCATTGAAATTAGCTGAAGACCTGGATGTCGACTTTCTTGCTGCTCAAACTCCCGGATTTTCAGGAGCAGACATTGCCAACGTGTGCAATGAAGCGGCATTGATTGCAGCCCGTCATGATAAGCAGTCTGTAGGCAAAGAAGATTTTATATCTGCGATGGATCGGATCATTGGAGGGTTGGAGAAGAAAAGCAAGGTCATTTCCCCGAAAGAGCGAAAGATCGTTGCTCATCATGAAGCGGGGCATGCAGTAGTAAGCTGGATGCTGAAAAATGCAGATCCACTTGTAAAAGTTTCCATTATACCTCGTGGCAAATCCCTTGGTGCTGCATGGTACCTTCCAGAAGAACATCAGATCTATACCAAATCTCAGTTTGAGGATCAAATGTGTATTGCACTTGGGGGACGGGCTGCAGAGGATCTCATTTTCAACGAAGCTTCCTCAGGAGCATTAGACGACCTGGAAAAGGTTACGAAGTTGGCGCATACCCTGGTTGCCTATTATGGGTTGAATGAAGCTATTGGCAACCTGAGTTATTTTGATTCCACAGGTGATAATGAACGCTTTTTAGGAAAACCATACAGTGAGGATACAGCACAATTAATTGATAAGGAAGTACGAAAATTGATTGATAACATGTACTCGAAGACTTTGGAAATCCTTCGTAAGAATAAGACAAAATTAATCTCACTGGCAAAAGAGTTGCTGAGCAAAGAGACCTTATACAAAGGAGATTTGGAACAGATTCTTGGTGCGAGGCAAGCAAAAAATGAAGATCTAAAAATGATTAATTCAATCTAAAAAGTAAGCTATACTGCTATTTAAATCAATTGATACGTGAGGTTGGTATTCATCATAAGTGAATTTTTTTGGCTAAATTAAAAGGCTAACAAAATACCTCACCATGAAAATTTTTAGTTGCTACTTTAAGTTCAAGTTTCTTGTTGCTCTTTTACTAACATCGCTTATTGGATTTTCAAACAATGTTACTGTTAGTAATGTCACATTGACTGGCCAAGACACGGGGAATGATTTCACCCTTGTTCAATTTGATATTACCTGGGAAAATTCATGGCGTGTGAGTGCCGGTCCCGCGCACTGGGATGCTGTCTGGGTTTTCGTGAAATATCGTGTTGGTAGTGGAAATTGGCAACACGCCTGGCTCAATGATGCAGGCCATACAGCACCAACTGGAAGTACAATTGACAATGGACTGGAGGATCCTGGTTCTGCTTTCAATGCTACCACTAATCCTAGTTTAGGCGTTTTTATTTATCGTGACGCCAATGGAAGTG
>JANQST010000283.1 GCA_028279155.1 Cyclobacteriaceae bacterium | reverse complement strand
TTGTAAAGCAACTTCAGAAGATTGCAGAGAAAGAGGGTGTAGAAGCAGAATATGATGCGTTGCATCTCATTGGTCAAAAAGCAGATGGTGCGCTCCGTGATGCACTTTCCATTTTCGATTTGATCACTACTTTTTCCTCTGACGGGAAGGTCAACTACGCGGATACAATCAAGAATCTTCATATTCTGGATTATGACTATTACTTCAGGTTGGTAGACTTTCTCCTCACCGAAAACATGTCTGATTCGATCCTGCTATTTGATGAGATCATTCGGAATGGATTCGATGGCAACAATTTTTTGGTAGGACTTCAACAACATCTAAGGAATCTTCTCATCTCAAAAGATGCCAAGACAGTTGGGCTTCTCGAAGTTTCCGAAACGCTCAAGTCAAAATACCTTGAACAAGGACAAAAATGTGATCAGTCTTTTTTGCTTTCTTCACTCAACATCTGCAACCAGTTTGAGCTGAATTATAAAGTCAGCAAAAATCAACGATTGCATGTCGAGCTCTGTTTGATGAAGCTGGCACATCTGCCGAGTGCGCTCACATTGACCTCCAGCTCCACAGAAAATGGGGTAAAAAAAAAACAGCCTGAGCCAGTAAAGGAGCCTGAACCACCTAAAAAGGAAGCTGAAAAAAAGCCTGAAGCCTTCGTTGAACCACCTGTCAGCAAAGAAGCTACTATACAAGAGGAGCCACCTCAACCTCCTCCACCGGAAGAACCACCTTCGAAGGAGGAGATCATAGCAGCTACGGCGGTTGAAAATGAGGTGCCTGAATCTAAGGTCGCAGAACCAAAACCTCAGCTCGTAAAAGAGCCTGAAAGCGCTGGATCTGATAAGGAGACCCCCAGTATTTTCAAAAAGAAAAAAGAGGAAGTCAAGGAAGAGGTTGTCCAAAGTTCTGTAGCCAACAAAAAAGAAGAAGCTTTTGAGGAAGCTGCATTGCAAAATGCCTGGAAACAATTTGGTGAGCAGAAAACGAACTCAGGCGATACCGATAAACTCATTTTAGGCCGTGAGGTCAAAAAAGGAGAGGGAAATGATGTCCTTATTTTTCTCAGTAGTCAATTGGAGGTGAGCTTTCTGGAAAAGTTCGAAACGGATCTGATACAATACTTGCGAACCGAATTACAGAATGATCATCTGTCAATTAATAAGCAGGTTGCTCAAATTGACGAAACAAAGAAGCTTTACACGAGCAAGGACATCTACGATCACATGGTCAAGCAAAATCCGAAGTTGGCTGAATTGAAAGAGCGGTTGGGATTGGATTTTGATTACTAGGGAGGATGCCAGATCTGGTCAGGCATGACAAGATTGAGAATTTTCCTTTGGTATCAAATTTACCAATGATGTCATACCGTGCTTGACACGGTATCTTACTCAATCGAAAGATGCCTGATCGAGTCAGGCATGACAGATTAGCAACAGTAACCCTATAGCTCAACAGTTACCACACTCATACACCTTAAGCGTCACCCCTACATCCAGGTTGGTATTCGTCATGCCATTTAGCTCCATTAACTCATCTACTGTCATTTCATATTTCCTGGAAATGGCATAAAGTGTTTCTCCTGCCGCAACCCGATGAGTACTCAGGCTCTTAGTTTCTATTACTTCCTCCACCGGAGCTTTCACCCGAACATTCTGACCAATTCTTAAAGCATCCGGATTTGGTAGTTCATTCCACCGAAGCAAGTCCTCCATCAGTACCTCATACTTCTGAGAGATCGCCCACAAGGATTCTCCCGGTGCAACAGTATGAATGGAAACCTTCTTTAGCTCTTCTGAGCTATCAACGACAGGAACTATGATCTCGTCTGAATCATCATAGGTTACTCGCTCATCACTACTAGAAGCAATTGCAACAATGGTCTGTGGCTCCTCCTCCACTTGATGGTATGCTATTTCCTGGTCAGAAGGTCTTGTCTTTTTGAGCCACAAAACACGACCTGGCTTCAACTCATCAATGATACTCATCCCATTTTTCTTCGCCAGTTTACCCAACTGAATTCCATACTGCTGAGAAACATCCCAGAGCGTCTCTCCCTTCTTGGTCACATGAAATCCAATTTTAGATTTTCCCTTTTTCTTTTTGACATAATAAAATTCACTGGGTATGATCTTATCTGCAGGACCCATGTCATTGTATTTTCTGAATCGAGCCTCGCTAAGCCCGGACCTTGCCGAGAGGGAATGAACATCATCGTAATCCTTTGACAAAATGGACGGAATTCCATTTAATGGAATGATTGTCGCCTTATCCACATTGGTGATACCCGGCTTGATTTCCGTTGGATAGATCTTTTGCTTTGGCTCAGGAATCCTCTTGGTTGGTTTTGAAGTAGCATTTCTATTTGAAGCGATAAGTCTTTTAGGAGGCTTGCCATGTTTCGGGATAAGCATCGTGTATTTCTTGTCGCCAGGTACCGTTCCTCTTTTCAGCCATTTGTTGTACTTCTTCATCAATTCGAGATCCGCCCTGTGCTTTTTGGCAACACTTTCCAGTGTCATGCCCTTTGGATTATTGTCTTCGTCCAGCCAGATATTTTCTGAATGTGGTAAGCCAACCGAAGGAGAAAATGCCACAACATGAGCCAGGAATTTTTTCACATACCAATGCGTTCTGTTATCGATCGTCATTTTCTTAGCACCAAACTTTGATTTATCAACCAACTTGTTGGCTCCACCCCGACCTGTATTATACGCCATGACAGCATAGATCCAGTTGTCGTAGAAAAAATTATTAGCGTTAAGGTATTTGGCAGCTCCATAAGAAGCCGCGACAATGTTTAGTCGTTCGTCCACTCCCCTATCTACTTTCAACCCGACTTCCCTGGCTGTAAAATCTTTGAACTGCCAAAAGCCAACTGCATTTGCTATTGACACCGCATCTGAAATTAATCCGCTCTCCTGGACAGCCAGGAATTTGATTTCGTCAGGCACATTGTTTTCAGCAAACGCTCGCTCAATGATTGGAAAGTACAAATTCATT
The DNA here is from genome assembly GCA_028279155.1 of Cyclobacteriaceae bacterium. Lineage (GTDB taxonomy): Bacteria > Bacteroidota > Bacteroidia > Cytophagales > Cyclobacteriaceae > Ekhidna. The sequence continues at coordinate 1,437 of JANQST010000283.1, read as the reverse complement.
CGATCGACCAGGATGCCATAATAAGTCTGACTGGCCGTCAGTCGATCCACGTCTTTTTGAATTTGCCTTCGTGCACCATCTGCTATGTGAAGTTTCATGCCACCGAAATCCATTTCCCTGGGTACCGTTTGAGAAAGCGAGCAGGTAACACTAAAAATCAACAAAAGTGGAAGTAGTCTCTTCATATCTTTCTTAGAATCATTAATCCATCCCGAATTGGGAATAAAACGTCCTGTACCCGCTCATCCTTGTGTACTTTATCATTGAATTCGCGTAGTGCAACCGTATCCTTATCATTTTTCGTCGAATCCACGATTTTGCCACTCCACAATACATTGTCGGCAATTATGAACCCACCAGGCCTAACTTGATCGATGACTAAATCGAAGTAGTTGCTATAATTTTCTTTATCCGCATCAATGAAAACCAGGTCCCATTCCTGTTTAAGTGTAGCCACAACATCCACAGCATTTCCCACCATCATTTCGATCTGATTCGTGTACTCGGATGCTTCAAAGTATTTTTTGGTTCTTACTGAGAGCTCTTGATTGTTATCGATGGTGACCAGCTTTCCACCTTCTGCCATTCCTTCCGCCAGGCAAAGAGCAGCATAACCCGTATAGGTCCCGATCTCAAGCACATTCTTTGGTTTGATCATATGAGAAAAAATGGACAATGCCCTTCCCTGGAGATGTCCCGATAGCATTCTCGGCTTTAAAACATGAAGGTGAGTTTCCCTGTTGATTTGCTGAAGCAAGTCAGATTCTGGCTCGGTGTGATCTTCTACATAGGTTTGAAGATCCTCAGGGAGAAATTCCATGCAGCAAAGATAATGCTATTTCACACCCGTAACAACCTATTAAAAATTGCAGCTAATTACGCCGGAAGATATGTCAATGTGCTCATCTCATCGACAGGTAAGTACATTTTTGCCAACTCTTGAATTTGCTTAGAAGTAATACCGTCAATCTTTTTGAACACCGAGGTTAAATCAGGGATTTTGTTTAGATCCAACTGGCTTTTTGCCATCATTAGCATGATCGCACTTTTATTTTCCTCGGACAAAGCCATCTGTCCTTTGATCTGATTTTTTGCCTTCTGAAGCTGGAGGCTACCCAAAGGCCTGTTTTTCAAATTTTCAATTTCCTTCAAGACAATTCGCTGGCTCTTCTTTAAATTTTTCCGTTCAGTCGCATAGAAAATAGCAAAGGATCCAGTCTCCAGGTAAGGAGCATAGTTTGCATCTACACCGTATACAAGGCCGTGCTTTTCTCTCAGGCTCAAATTAAGCCTCGCATTCATACTTGGTCCACCAAGCAAATTGACAAGAAAAAAGAACGGAATTCTATTCTTGTCTTTGATTGAAAGCGAGGGCATTCCCATAGAGAACTGTTGAAGACATTGGATCCCGTGGGAGTTGAAGCACGGTCAAGACAT
>JANQST010000267.1 GCA_028279155.1 Cyclobacteriaceae bacterium | reverse complement strand
CATTGATCTTCGTGTCTTTTTTCAGGATTACAGGTTCAAGACGAATGTCTTCTCCAATGAACCCTGAGAATTCGTCTGGAGAAATCTCTCCAAGTCCTTTAAACCGTGTAATCTCTGGTTTACTACCTAATTTTTCAATTGCTGCTAGTCTCTCTTCTTCTGAGTAACAATAGATGGTTTCTTTCTTATTTCTTACTCTAAAAAGTGGGGTTTCTAATATGAAAATATGATTGTTTCTGACCAGCTCCGGAAAGAATTGAAGAAAATAGGTCAATAACAATAACCTGATGTGCATGCCATCAACATCTGCATCTGTAGCAATGACGATCTTACGATATCGCAATCCTTCCAGGCCGTCCTCAATATTCAACGCATGCTGCAGCAGGTTAAATTCTTCGTTCTCATAAACCACCTTCTTGGTATGTCCGAAGCAGTTAAAGGGTTTTCCTCTCAATGAAAAAACCGCTTGTGTTTGAACATCCCTTGTTTTGGTGATTGAACCACTTGCACTATCCCCTTCCGTGATGAAAATCATGGTATTGTCTTTCTTATCATCATCACCTTTCTTGTCATTGAAGTGAATTCTACAGTCCCTTAGCTTCTTGTTATGCAGGTTGGCCTTCTTTGCCCGTTCATTGGCCAGCTTCTTGATTCCTGCAATCTCCTTCCGCTCTCTTTCTGATTGCTGAATACGCTTAAGTAAAGCATCTGCTGTGGCTGTATTCCTATGCAGATAGTTGTCAAGTTCCTTCTTGATGAAATCATTGACAAAGGTCCGCATCGTCGGTCCTTCAGGTCCTACATTCTGAGATCCTAGTTTCGTCTTGGTTTGGCTTTCAAAGACGGGTTCTTGCACACGTACGGCAATTGCTCCAACAATCGCAGATCGAACATCAGCCGCATCAAAGTTCTTTCCATAAAACTCACGTACGGTTTTGACAACAGCTTCTCTGAAAGCAGCCAGGTGCGTACCCCCTTGTGTGGTATGCTGTCCATTGACAAAGGAGTAGTATTCCTCCCCATATTGATTGGCATGTGTAAGCGCTACTTCTATATCCTCTCCTTTCAAATGCATGATTGGATACCGGAGACTCTCCTGATCTGACTTTCGTGTGAGCAAATCCAGTAGACCATTCTCCGAATGAAATTTCTTACCATTTAAAGAAACTGTAAGGCCAGCATTTAAATAGGCATAATTCCACATCAGGTTTTCCAGGTATTCAGGAATGAAATGGTAATTCTTAAACACATCTCCATCTGGCTCGAAGATGATCTCGGTACCATTTCTCGCATCCAGTTTCTTTACTTTCTCATCAGCGGTAATTTCTCCACGCTCAAATTCTGCCAACTTTGTTTCTCCGTCCCTGAAACTTTGAACCTTGAAATAATTGGACAATGCATTTACAGCTTTTGTACCAACCCCATTTAATCCTACGGATTTCTGGAAAGCACTCGAGTCATACTTACCACCCGTGTTGATCTTCGACACACAATCGACAACCTTTCCCAGGGGGATTCCACGTCCATAGTCACGAACTCTCACACGGTGATCTGTCACTTTGATTTCTATCGTTCGACCATGCCCCATCATGTGTTCGTCGATACTGTTATCTAGTATCTCTTTTACCAAAACATAGATCCCATCATCCGGAGAAGAACCGTCTCCCAGCTTTCCAATGTACATGCCTGGTCGGAGCCTGATGTGCTCTTTCCAGTCAAGTGACTTAATACTGTCTTCTGTATAAACCGCTTCCGCCATCTATAAATTCGTTATAAGCTATATAATTATCCAATTTTGAAAATAAGTATAAATATCCAATAAGCATACGTAACAACCTATCGTTTTTAGGTAGTTTTACTTCAAATAAGTCAATTTAAAAAACTGATTATTAGTGACTTGTTAACGTCTTTTTACTACTAAAAAAATTAGCCCCCCTACCCAAATCAGGATAAAAAATGGTCCCAAAAAGTTGAGATAAGCATAGTTGGAAGGACTGATATGAGTTGAGTTATTTAACACACCAACAAACCCAATCAAGAAGGTCAGGTACACATTCATTATGAAGATCAAGGATGTCATCCATGCTAGCACATTTTCACTTACAGACTTGAATCCAAGATTCAAAATGACTCTGAGTAGAATGTTGGTAATGAGAAATGCTGCTCCACTGTAATAGAAGAATCTATGCTTATGAATATTCTCGATCCCGTCAATGTTCAGATCCACACTAATTGGTAAGTAGGCATAGATCAGAACTAAAACAATGATGAATAGAAAGACTGAAATCAGGTTGAGAAATTTGACCGCTTTAATCATGCCGCAAAACTAGGAAGTAGAATCATTATTTGTCATGCTCTGGTTAAATTTGATTCGATGGATTTCAACCCTGTCATTTTATCTATTCCCTTATACTTCCTTTTGATTGGATTCGAGCTGATCCATCAAGCAGTCACTAAAGTGAAAACATATCGAACAAACGATGCGATCACTAACATTAGCTGTGGAATTACATCTCAAATAACCAATGCGTTGTGGGGAGTTTTATCAGTTGGGATGTATCAGTACATTTATCAATATTGGTCTGTTGCTGAGATTCCTGTTAATTGGTGGACCAATATCACGCTATTCATCCTCATTGACTTTTTCTACTACTGGTTCCATCGAGCAAGTCATGAAATCAACTTCTTATGGAATACTGCGCATGTGGTCCATCACCAAAGCGAAGACTATAACCTCTCTGTAGCACTTAGGCAAACATCCTTTGGAGGAGTGTTTTCTATGCTCTTCTATCTTCCATTAGCATTTATGGGATTCAACACTTTGTCTTTTCTTGCGATCAAAGGACTTAACCTGATCTATCAATTCTGGATTCATACCGAAGCAATCAAGAAATTACCAGGATGGTTCGAAGCAATTTTCAACACTCCATCCCACCATCGGGTCCATCATGGAAGAAACCCAAAATACATCGATCGGAACCATGCTGGGACATTGATCATCTGGGACAAGCTATTTGGTACCTTTCAACCTGAAGAAGAGAAACCCACCTACGGAGTAACCAAACCTACCAACACCTGGAATCCGGTTTGGGCCAATATTTTGCCTGTAGTTGATATGTCAAAGCAAGTAATTAGCACTCCCGGGTTTATGAATAAAATGAAGGTACTGTTTTATAAACCAGGCTGGAGACCAGAAGAGCTGGGCGGGTATCAGGCAGCACCCGATGTTAATCCATCTACCTATGTCAAATATGATATTCATCCGCAAACGGGAATGATCAGGTATTTGCTGGGACAATTTATTATGGTGTTGATTATCACCTCGTTATTCCTCTTTACTCAAGCCAATTATGAGTTACCGCAAAAGTTGTTGCTGGCAGGGTTCATTATTTGGTCTGTGGTACAACTAGGGCTGTTATTGGAAAACAGAAAAAGTTGGATCCTCGCTGAGTTTGTGAGGATCCTGGTTACTTCGGTCACCATTTCTTACCTGTATCCCGGTGAAATAGAGGTTGGTTTTGCTGGTTTTAACCTTCTCATCTTCGGCTACTGGCTTTTTAGAGTAAAGTAACTCAGTACTTCTTTTCATACTCATCTTCGAGCTCCATGTGCACGGTCCAGAAACCTTTTGGATCCCGCTCATTGAGTTTATCAACAAGGATATCCAGATGTGTATGCCAACCTGCCAGGATGCCGATTTTTTCTCCTCTAGCATCAGGCAATTTCTCGTGCGTCAGTGTGAGTTTTACTTCATTTCCAACCTCTGTAAGAGCGAATGTTACAATTCC
>JANQST010000256.1 GCA_028279155.1 Cyclobacteriaceae bacterium | reverse complement strand
GACTTCGACCATTAATAGGATACGAGCCTTTGGCCCAAAGAAGATCTATAGATTACTCCACGTTCCCCTACATTTTAGCAAGAGGTGCCAGAAGATCATATAGTATTGCCTATTTTTTCGGAGCTTCAGTTGAAGCTCCGAAAAAATAGGCAATTCTATATGATCTTCTGACACCTCTTGCTAAAATGTAGGGGAACGTGGAGTAATCTATAGATCTTCTTTGAGCCAAAGGCTCGTATCCTATTAATGGTCGTTCATCTTTCATTCCTCGATAGTATGAATTGAATCCGATTTCCTCTAAAAGAGTGAAATCTTCACCTTCTTGCCTCACCAGTGTAAGGACACCGGACTTGGAATAATATTGTCCTAGATTATGATCCTTGAAAGTTTCGCTTAGGGCTTCTTTCATGATCTTGTGAGGAGCATAAACGGTTACATCTTCTAATCGTATGATGTTCTCTTCAAGTGTCAAGACCATACCAGGATTCTCCACAAGCTCTTTGACTTGAATCTCAAATGGCTTATACCCAACCAGGGAAATGAGTAGCTGGTCATTGTAGTAATCTTCGGAAATGAAGTATTTGAAAATACCGTCAATGTCTGTGATTCCGCCCATGTTTTTTTCTTTAACAAAAACATGTGCGAATGAGGCTGGCTCGCCAGAAGCGGTGACTACCTCGCCATAAAGTTTTACATGCGATTGACTGTTGCCTTTAATGCAAAAAAGAAGTGTGATTATTAGTATAAGTGTCTTAGTTCTATAAATCATGATTTATTTATTTTGACCTGTTTTATTAACCTTTTTGTATTCTATTCCTGAAAAGTCAAGGGAGCTGGCAAGTTGATTATCGAGGTTGTGAAAATAGAAATCGATAGAGCCAAACATCTGATCCCCATCATTGAAAAAGAAGAATTGATCGTCTCCAATGTAGTTGGTATTAAAGGACAGATTGCCTAACAATATATTAAGTGAGCTATCATATGACTTTACAATTACTTCACCGAACTCCTCATTTTGATACAACCCTTCGTAATCAGTCAACGCACGTTCACGCGTATTTTTTTTAGACCCAGATGCAAGTGTACTATCTCGAACAAACTGATAGCGTTCCCATCGACTTGAAATTCTTGTTTCTCTTTCAGCTAAGTATGCATCAAAACCTGGAACCTCCAGGAGGCTTCCCAGCAAAAAATCAGGAAGCAAACTGGCAGCTGGTGTTACCTGGTTCATCATTATGACGATACCAATTTCTTCTTCAGGCACCAGGATGCAAAAAGATCTGTAGCCTGGATAGCCACCTCCATGCCAGGATATTTCATATTCATTCCAGTCCGCTTGATTCCAACCCAATCCGTATCCATAGTTGCTAAAAGAACCATAGTTTCCATAGTACCCGACAAGGTCTGAATGAATGTATTCAAACCCCGCTTCGGACAGAATTTGAGTATTTCTGCTTAAATGGAAATTCATCCACTTGTTCATGTCTTCAACGGTGGTGAATAAGCCACCAGCAGCGTGCATGGTATCATCTTTTTTCAGAAAATCGCCAACCTTAATAACTCCATTGGAAAAAGTATGTGGTTTAGCAATCACATTCTTCTCGTAAAATGAAACATCAGCCGATGTGTTAGACATCCCGATTGGATCCAATAATCGTGTGCGGAGGAGATTCTTCCAGGTGTCACCCAATTGTTCTTCAAAAATGAAGGCACCAAGGATGTATCCAAGATTAGAATATTGATATCCGGGAGTAATTGGATAGCTGAATTCTTCAAAATCATGATAGATCTCTTCTTTAGTGAAATTGCCAGTGTAAGCGGTCTTAATTGGAACAACAGAATTCCCGATACCTGAAGTGTGAGTAAATAGATCTTCGACCAGCTTATCACTGATATCAATGTCATTAGGAAGCTCAAAAGGAAGAGGGTTAATGAGATCTTCTTCAAGGTCAATTTCATTGGTTTCATGAAGGATCATGGCGAGGGTTCCTACAAAGGACTTGGTTATCGATGCGATGTAGAACGGTGTATTTGTAGTGGCAAGTAATTCTCGATCTCGATCGCAGTACCCGTATGCACGTTCCAATAGGATTTCTCCTTCTTTTACAATTCCTATTCCTATTCCGCCTCCAATATTGTAGTCTTGGATTAATTGAGCAACGAATTTGTCTGCCTTTTTTTCAAATTGTGTGTCATCTAGTGTTTCTCCGGAGGAGGAGTTCTCTGCGCTACTGCAACCAAGAAGTAACGTCAAATAAAGAAAGCTGAGTTTGTAAAATCGCATAGATCATTGTTTCGTAAGTGCAGGTTACGAAAGAGGACCTTACTAAGTGGGTATATTTCTCATCAATTAAGTGAACTGAGCCTATTTTAGTAGTGAGATGTACCTCAATGGCTCTTGATCCATCGTCTGAAATCGGGTGCATTTAATCTACTGATGAGGTATTTATCCGAAGATTCACCTTGAATGGAGAGGCTTAGTTCTATCTTTTTACCTTGTATGGATTTGTAGCCATTTATGGCCTTTCGGGAAACCAGCAATTGTCTACCTGCTTTGAAAAAATCATTGTTCAGCCTCTTCTCTAGCTGGTTCAGAGGCTGGTCAACCATCAGTTTTTCTCCGTCAGTTGTGTAGAGGTAGCAGGTCTGGTTTTGCACCTTGAAATAAGCGATGGATCCTGGCTCAATGAATCTACGTTGATTGCCAATTTTGACTTCTAATTGACTTGAATTTTTTTCTTCTTTTTCACTAAAAAGATGGACCTGATCCAGGAAGTTGATAAGGAGAATAAGAGAAATTTTTAATGGAATCTCTAACACCCAATAGTCTTCATAAAGCGGCAAGCTGTAGGCAATGTTTAAATACGAAACATTGAATAGGAAATCAAGAGGAATAATTAATGCTAAGAGAACAATGCCTCGGAAGATCAAAAAAGTTGGTTTGTTAAGGTGATTTAGATTGTATTTAAATAAGCCAAAAACGAAAGAAACGATAGACCAGAATAAAACCACCAATACCAAAATGAATCCAAAATCAGCCAGGTCTTCAATGGAGTTATCGTTTATCCAAAATCGATCTTGCTCACCATAGATGTACAAAATGAGAATTACGATCAATGCAATCAGCCCTTCTCTAAAAAGGGAATTCTTGAGATGCGATTTTCTTGCAATTAGAAAAAAGGTATAATAAGCGGCTTGCAGCGAAAGCGAAATGCTGATTGTCATGGCTGCTGAAACAGCTAAAAATGCAAACAAGAATTCACCGCCTAAAATATATTGAGTAAGAAAAAGAAGTGAAAGAATGGTGCCTAAGATGACCAAAACATGTGATAGGAAAACAAGCGGATTTTTGAAATCCAGGTTGAATTTAATTCCGGCGTTTATAATTGGAAACGATAAGGTTGTCACAACTGTACGAATATACTGGGTATGTTCTAAGGATGGTCTTTCTTAGTTAATAGTTGCAAATGGAATTTGGACCAATTTCACAAACCTTTGGACTTTTGGCCAAAAGAAACGTTTCACAGCATATTCAAATTTGATTCATCATTTAACAACAACTAAAAAATGAAAAGATCAAATTTTAAAATTTCGCAAACGATTGATGTTACTCCTGATGAAGCATGGGAAGTTATTGGTGCTGTTTCTGGTGTAGATGAATGGCTAGGCCCAATCACCAATTGCATCGTTGAAGGAAACAAGCGAGTTTGTGGCACTGAAGAAGGTTCATTTGAAGAAGAGATCTTAGGTGTAGATAATGAGAACAAAACACTGGATTATCTGATTCCAAAGCAGTATATGATGCCTGTGGAGAATATCAAAGGCCAAATGAAGGTGGTCAACATGGGGGGTCAAGCCAATATTACCTGGAAATGGGAATACGATGTTGAAGAAGAAAATGAAGAGACTGCAAAGGGTGCACTACAGATGGTTGGGGGAATGGGTATTGCCGGTATCGAAACACTGATCAAAGATCGGGTAGCCTGATTAAAAAATGAGAGGGATCATTTGTTTTAGCGATCCCTCTTTAACTTGTATTCCAATGATCGTTGATCACAAAACGTTCGATTTGTATGGAAAAATGGTTTTTGAAAAAGCCATTATCAAAGCACCTTTTTCTGTTCCAAATCCGATGCCTGATGAAGCATGCTTTCTATACATTCGAAAAGGAGTAGGGCAGGCGTATTCTGAAATTGATTCATATGTACTTGAGGAAAATGAATCAATTTTGATGAAATGTGGTAGCTATCTGAACCGAATGCTGGAGAATGGGAAGGATGGTGTTTTCGAAGCAATAGCAGTGCATTTCTACCCTGAGGTGTTGGCAAAAGTGTATGATGACGTACTACCAGCTTTCTTGAAGAATTCTTCTGGTAAATTGCCTGACAAACCGTCCGCTAAGGTTCCGGTTGATGATTTGTTCCAAAAATTTTTTGAAGGGATTTTCTATTATTTTTCTAATCCCGAGTTGGTCAATGATGAACTCGTCGCCTTAAAGCTGAAGGAGCTATTGCTGTTGTTAGATAACACTAAAGAGTCAGATAAACTGCATCTGATTTTGTCAAGTCTTTTTACACCGCAAGCGCATGAGTTTAAGTCTGTTGTGCATGCTCACTTGTTTGATAATCTAACCGTTGACCAATTGGCCAGTATTGCTGGGTTCAGCCGTTCTGGTTTTAAAAGAAAGTTCAACGAGGTGTTTGGCTCAAGCCCTGCCAGGTACATTCGAAAGCGGCGTTTGAATTATGCTGCCGAACTTTTGAAGTCGTCGAGTCACCTTACAATTTCTGAAATAGCGTATAAATGTTCATTTAGTGATTTGGCAAATTTTTCCAATAGCTTCAAAAAACACTTTGGATGTAAGCCTTCGGAGTGGAAAGCTAAACCCAGCTAGCTCAGCTTTTTTAATAAAAAAGGGGCACGGACTGAAAGCCCGCACCCCAAACTATAAGAAACATCTTGATTATAGATGAGCTATGTCAATCTTGTTAGCTGAATAATCTATAATGGCACCATTCCTTTTCAGAAAATCGGAACCAAGAATGCCTAGAATTTTTTGGTTGTGTTGAGATAGAATCCTGTTCAAACCACTCAGGTCTGAAGCGAAGAAATTTGGGTGATAATTAGTTACTTCCTTGAATTGAAATGAGACATCTGATGTTCTCATTAGCTTGGATCGTCCGCCAAATCCTGTAAGCCTGGTTTCAGGATCGATGGAATAGTTGAATCGGTATTTCTTGGATTGATTGAAGTCTAGCAACGAGATGCTTGCCCCTGTATCGACGACAAATTTTGCCCATTTTTCATTCACATACGCTTCAACAATGATGATGTTATTGTGAGTCTCAAAATCAATAGAAGAATCCAGAGCTCCTGATGCGATCCGTTCGGATATACAACCTTGAAGTAGGAAACTCGCAAGAATATATATTGAAACTCTATTCATATGATGTATCAAACGAATAGCAGGCTTCTGCAAAAACAATTAGTTGATAAGGCGGAATTTCATTGACAAAGTGGAGTTAGAATGCGTTTTGCTCTTCTATTTAGCCTTGTGTCGAAATTTTTGGTGATAAGTGGTTTTTTATCACATCAGAGTAGCTGCGACCAGAGGTTATTCTGGAGGAGTTCGACAACTCAAATTCGTATTCACTCTTACCCAGGTATTTCACATGAATAATATGATTAAGGTTCAAAATAAAGGAACGGTGGATACGTAAGAATTCCAGACTGCTTAAAAGCTCTGTAAGCTCCTTCATCGTTTTCTTGTATAAATAAAATTTTGAAGCCAGGTGAATCTTGCAGTAATTCCCATTGGATTCCAGCATAACGATATCCGCATAGTCAATGAATATATCCCATCCCTTTTCAGTGATTTTTATTTGAGTAGCCTGATCATCATAGGTTGGGGTTGCCTGATCATTGATAAGGTCAGAAATCTGCTGGTTAATTTTTGAAGACCGTTTGAGATTATAGAATTCTTTCGCTTTTTCAAGCGCTTTGAAAAACCTTGAATTATCAAAAGGTTTGAGTATATAGTCAATTGCATTATGTTCAAAAGCTTTGAGTGCATAATCATCGTACGCGGTGATGAATATAATGTAAGGTTTGTACTCCGCATCTAATCTTGATAGAACGTCAAAGCCTGTTCCGTCTGACATCTTAATGTCGAGAAAAATGATTTCAGGCTTCTTCAACCTTAACAGGTTAACAGCTTCCTCTTCTGTTGATACTTCTCCGACAATCTTTATCTCCTCGTCAAGCTGAAGCAGCTTTTTCACCCTGGATCTGGCATAAGGCTCATCATCAATTATGGCTGTAGATATTTTCATCACTTGATTTCTGAAAGCAGTATTTCAATTAACACACAAAAACCCCCTTCTTTTGGCTTGGGATCTATTTTTAACTTGCAATTTTCTCCATAAGAGGCCTGTAGCCTATTCTTGACATTTTTAAGTCCGATACCGCATGAAAAGGTTTCCTCATTTTTGATTCCACCACCATTGTCTTTGACTTCAAGACTCAGATAATCTTCGTTTTTTTCAATTCTAAGAGAAATTTCGCATTCTCCTGTCTTACTGTAAAACCCATGTTTTATCGAATTTTCTATAAGTGGCTGAAGCAAAAGCGTCGGAATCTTGAATTCAACGGTATCCGGATCAATTGAAAACCGAGTAACCAGACGTTCCTTAAACCGAATCTGTTCAACCTCCAGGTAGAGTTTAGCAAGCTCAACTTCTTCTTTTATTGAAATGAAAGGAGAATCAGCATCCTTCAATATCTTTCTAAGAAGTGCTCCAAGTTTTGAGATCATTCGTTGCGCCAAAAGAATGTTTTCATTCATTAGAGAAGAAATGGCATTAAAGGCATTGAATAGAAAATGCGGATGGAGCTGATTCTTTAGGGCACTCATCTGTGCCTTTAGTAAATCCGATTCGAGTTTAACGTTTCTTTCCTGGAATTTCCTGGCCTTATTCTTTACATGAAAGTTTTGAAGCACAAAGAAGAGAATCCAAAACTCGATGTAGGTCTTGGAGTATCCCATGAAGTCCATTGAAATATAACCCAGGTTAATTCCCTCAAAGAATTGATCAAATTGAATTATTGCATACGTACCATTATAAATCAATACTCCAACCAATTCATGCATGAGCGAGAACGCCAACGATAAAATCACCAGTGCGCTATTTTTTCTAAACAAGTAATTTCTGATTTGGGGCGTATCAAAAATCCTTAGTATAAGAATGTAAATAGCAGGAGTGAGGAAAAGCCATACAAAGTAGTTAAGGGAAGGAAAAATCAGGTGATTGATGCTGCCAGAACTTAGAGCATGTTTCGAGGAAATAGAAGAGACATGATTCTGGAGTGTCACCAAAATGGAAAGGATCAAAGTTGCAATAGCTGCATGCCCGAATTTGAAAGGGAGGTTGGAAAAGTAATTCCGTATTCTATACATCAGGACATACTATCACGTTAAAATGCAGGTTAGTGTTCAATTAAAGGATAAGATGGAAAATTGATGATGAACGGGAATTTGGACGAATAGAATATGAAAAATTAGAAGAGTTTAATGGATAATCGTGTCAAATTTACCAGGTAAAGCCACCTGAAGAAGCTCCAGATCATCCGAACAGTCTAATAATTGATATTTCATGTGTGGTGGTATTACAAAAGCATCTCTAGTCTGCAACTGACTGGACCCATGATCCTTAACTTTTAGTTTAAAAGTTCCATTCATGACGAAACTAAAAAGAATATCGGCTGAATGGCTTATGGTTGGTTCTTGATTCTCATTGGGAATCTTTCGCGCAACATGAACAGAAGCTAGTTTCTTTGTCGCTTTTTTTATTCCCGTTTTTCTGAATTCAAACCCTGGAATTCGCCAGGGTCTCCACATCACATTCTTAGCAATATGATGACGAAAGGTCTGTCCTTGAAATTCGCGTTCTGGCCGGAACTTATCAGTTGGTAATTCCAAATCATGATCAATGGTAGTCATGTGGTCAGCAGGTACTCCAATTTCAATCACTTCCAGGTTGTCAGAAGCTTCCAACACTTGATGCCGAATTTCCGGAGGTTGAGTCACACAATCTCCTGCTTCCAGAATGAATGGTGGTCCCTGGTCTTCATACACCAGTTTAACCCAGCCTTTGTAGCAAAAGATCAGTTGAAAACCGATGGTGTGGTAATGCACCATATCCGGTACAGGTCCTCCATCCGGAATGTTGATATGGGAAGCAATGATACTTCCGCCAAGTCGATCGGTAATCAAATCGCGATACAACATACCGGCACGACCAATCACCCAGGAGTCGTTGTCTTTCAATTGACGCACCTCAAAGGAATGTTTGGTTTCGGGAATTTCCAGGTGATAGGTTTTTGGAACTATTTTTATCAAGGTCCCATTGGGAGCAGTAAGTTCAGTTTTTCCTTTCCCAAGCTTAGATGGCTCATCTGTCAAAAGATGCAAAATGGATGCAGGACTTTTTGATTGCTTGTCCAATTTGATACTTAGACCGTGACCGTCCATTATCGCAACGGCGGGATCGTCAGATGGAAATATATTTTCTAACCTAAATCCTAGGTCAGAAAAAAAATCCATGTCAGCAGACAAATCATTGCTAGGTAAAATCACCTGAGCTTGAATGCCCGAGTCAGTTTGTTTGTTTTTTGACATTCACTTAGAAATGTACCTGAAGATATACGAATTCAAAGGAATGTTTTAATTCTGAAGAATGCTTTGCTTAAAATCAAACGAATAAACTTCTTCACCCAATGGGATGTGAACACGATACAACGCTACCCTTTTATCAAACCAGAAGTAGGATTGTCCTGTCATTTGGGTGTTCGGTGGTAGGGAAGTTTTTCTAAGTAATGTCTCATCGTAAAACCTTCTTTTCTCGTCAAGAGACATTTGTCTTACCTGCAAATCAAAGTTCTCCTGGGACCTGTAAGCCCTTGCTTGATCACGTTGGGCTTGACGCGCTTCAAATTCTTCGCGTGTTTCTTCTCTCCCTATCGACGAAATGTCTGACGCAGCCTCTAAAGAAACTTCAAGCAATTGGCTGGTAGCCGCATTAATCTCATTCGCGTTTTGCTGTGCCAGGTCTTTTTCTAGTCTTACTATCATGGATTCAGGATCAACAGCCTGTTTGGACGCATAGGCACTCGTGTCATTTTCAAGTCTAAAATATTCTACCGAGAAGAGTTCCGGGGCGACGAGTAGCGTGTCTTTGGAAAAGTTCTCAATCTCCAGGTTGAATACCAGCTGACTCCTGGTGTTGTTCTCATAAGCGATCCGGATCTCAGTATCACCGGACGTCCTCACTGCATATTGTCTTCCCCAATTCCAGTATGTTTTCGATTCTTGAGGTTCAAGTTTAGCGATCTTATAAGGAGCTGCACACCCCGTGAATATTAGTGTTAGGATTAGTAAAATGTTTTTCATTGTTGTTGAGTATTTGACCTTATACGGGTGATTCCAATTTCGTGCCAAATATTTTGCAACCTTTTGAATAAATCCAGTAATCAATTGAAGCTAGCTCAGTATATGAAGATGATTAGAATCCTACTAGGAGTGTTTTGTGGAACCATCGGTTTCATGGGACATGCCCAAAAATTTGTTGGTGAGGCCAAAGTGTTTGAGCCGGGCCTAATTTCATTAGAAGAAACCTGGGATGAATACATTTCCTTTTCCCCGGATGGTAACCTGTTAACCTTCACACGATTCGGTCCTGATGTGCCCCATAGAGACAGACGAATCTATATGTCCCGGAAGAAAAATGGAAAATGGACAGAGCCGGAACTTGCTCCTTTTTCAGGAGACTTTTTTGATAGAGGTTCCTCCTTTTCTCCGGATGGAAACACCATTTTTTTTGGATCAAACAGACCAGGACAAAGAGGCTTTGACTATGACATGGATATTTGGTTTTCTTCGAAATTATTCGATGGAACCTGGAGTGAGGCTGTTCGGATGAATGATCAAATAAATTCGGATGAATACAGCGAAGGACATCCTTTCATGGCTAAGAGTGGAAACTTCTATTTCGTGCGTTACAAGCGTGGGGTTGAAACAGATATTTATGTAAGCAAATGGGATGGTAGCAAATACCTGAAGGCCGAACGATTGAATTCATTCATCAATACCGACGGACCAGATTCTCACTGCTACATTGATCCGGATGAGCGATTTCTAATTTTTACGCCGACAGATCGAGAGGGCGGATACGGAGGAGGTGATATCTACATCAGCTACCGAAAGGATGACGACTGGGGTGAACCCATTAACCTGGGATCGGGAATCAATAGTGATTACTATGAGTACAGCGCTAAACCAGGACCCGACAACAGGCTATATTTTTCGAGAGAAGGGTTTGGAGAACCAGAGCAAAAATCAGCGGATATCTATTACATAGAAATTAAAACACTAACTGAAAACTAAACTCCTAAATGAGCCATTAGCTCATACACGAGAAAAGCGGGCCATACGATTGCTTTTAACACTCCAACAACACCGGCCCAAAACCCGGAAGAGGTGGAAATAAAATAAATGGCTGCACCAATAAACCCTAACCCATAAATGGCGCTGCCTGAATGTTGACTTTTATCTTTCATGATCCTACTTGTTTGAGCATGCAAGATCTTTCATCAAAGGGCCATTACCTATGATACTTATCAAGCAGGTGTGTGATTTTGCGTAGTAATGCTAATCGAATTGAATCGAATCAGTTGCCAGCCAGGTCTTGCCATCAAGGGCATACCAGGTACGTTTTCCAAACATCTTCATTCCACCAACTTCTACTTCGTCTTCTAAGACGATCTTTTCACCAAAATTATTGACCTTGAATTTAAATTCGCAGCCCTTTAGAGAATAGGTTGATTTGTCAAAATAAAAGATCCATGTATTGTCAGGATAATCCACTGATATTGAGTAACGATCTGTTCCGAAAAAGTCCACACTTTCCTTGGACTCTATGATCTCTGCATCATCCAAAATCAACTTCATTGGTAAGCCCATGAGATAGATGTGATAATTGATTGCAGGTCGAGCTGTTTCGCAATTGGTGAGATTGATCATGGCCATATGCTTTTTGATCATATCCTCACCCATTTCCGGTTTGTTATTTACCAGAATCTCACAATCATTCTCTGAGTAAGATACCTGTATATTGTCGTCCTTTATGGTCGTTCTAACACTGAAATTCCCTTTAGCATTACTTATTTCAATTTCGGTGATTACTTCTTTTTGACCAATTTGCTGCTCCATTACCGGACTTAGAGAGGTGCTGATTTGACCTGAGAAATAGGTCTGTTGCCATTTTTGTTCAGGATCATGATACCTGGATGAGTTAAGCAACACCTGCTGAGCGGTTTGAGAAAAACCTAAGCTTGCAATCGCAACGGCAAGGAAAGTTAGGGTGAGTTTCACACGCATGTCTGATTAGACATGGCTTCCTGAGAAAATGTTGCGTTCTAGATGTCTTCCAATGTTCTGAATAGCACTTTTCTGGCGTTGTGTTTTCTAAGCTCTACCTGGATATCACCAATAAGGCCCATGTCTACATCAATGTCTGCTTTCAGCATAACAATCATCTGGTCCTGGTACGCCTCACCGAGATCTGTTTTTTGAGCCTGCACCCAATTACCAAGATCTGAGATATCGATGATTCGATCACTTGCTGAAATACGGGGTGAAGTTCCAAGGTTCGGATTTTTTGGAAACCCAACGTGCAATTCCCGGATAAGAAATTTCTTTTGAATCTTAGTGATGGCCTGGGCCTGGGGAATCTCTAACTTAAGTTGATCCTGGCTTTTATCTATTGTGGCTGTCACCATAAAGAAAAACAAGAGCAGGAACACAATATCTGGCATGGATGCTGTAGAAATTTCCGGGTTTTGTTTCTGTTTTTTTCTAAATCTCATAATTGACTTACTTTATCTGGTTCGGCAATTGAAATCTTCATGGGGAGACCTTCTTTGCCTTCCAGGTATTTTTGATTTTCTATTGGATTATCTCTGTTTAAATGCCGATACTCTACAGAGGAAAGACCGACTCTTGCTCCATAAATCTGATAATATGCTTCTTTGGTTAGATCGAGTGCGTTAATGAAGTACGAATACTTTGCACCCCGTTGCGCTTTGATAGAAATGATTGCCTTTTCGGGTGTCTCTGCAAGCCCGGGATCATTATTCGGATTTAACACAAATTCCTTTATCTCTGCAGATAAACCTTCCAAATCAGCTCTAATTTCATTTTCAACCATGAATTGATTTTTTGAGTTGATTCTGATCTTGAAGAGGTTCCGTTCTTTAATCTGAACATCGGTAGGTGGGACATTGGGAGGTAGCTGTGTCAAAAGCCCCCGGTCTTCAATGAACTTGGTTGCCACCAGGAAAAAGATCAATAGCAGGAAAGCAATATCGGCCATGGAGCCGGCGGATACCTGTGGTTGGAGCCTTGGACGCTTAAATTTTATCATCTTTTTCTTTTAATAATCCACGATTGGAGAAAAGTCACATGTGACTATGGCAGAGTTTTTGGATTATATCTGAAAACCTAAAGCCTAACAATGTCAGATTCATCTCAGGATTTTGAAGACGAAAGAATCTGGATAGAGGAATCCAGGAGAGACAAACGTAGATTTAAACCCCTCTACGACCGGTATTATGAGCCTCTATACAGGTTCTTGATGCGAAGAACGGATGATGCTTCGCTTGCGGATGAGCTTTGTTCAATTACTTTTTTCAAGGCCTTGGATGGACTGGCTAAATTTAAATGGCAAGGAAAACCCTTCGGTGCCTGGTTGTTTAGAATCGGGACAAATGAATTACGAAAACACTTTCGTGATAAGAAACCGATCTACGTTATTGAGACCGATAAATTGAATTGTTCTGATGAAAAAATAGAGATTGTGGATCAGGATCAAATGGAACTACTCAAGGAGTTGCTCGATGATCTGCCTGAAACGGAACTCAGAATATTGGAGTTAAAGTATTTTGAAGATCAGAGCTTTAAGGAAATAAGCAAGCTGCTGGATATGGGTGAGAGCGCCGTGAAAATGCGTGTTTACCGCCTCTTAAGTAAATTGAGAACACAACTAAAACAGTCATGACGAAGCGAGATTTTAGAGCCAGACGAGACTTGTTTAAAGGTCAGATTCGAAAACGTCACGATTTCGATCATTTCAAAACGCAATACGATCGAAGGAATCGGCAGCAGGGATCCAAATTGATGCTTGTTGTCTTAATTGGATTGGTGATTGGTTTGATTGTGTTTTTTGCTTTGTTGTGAATCCTTTGGATCAGTAAAATCAAGACACAATTCACCTTTTTTTCCTCCTGTTGATTTGTTGATTGTCACTTTTACTTCCAAAAATATTCATGAGGATACTAACCTTTGTGCTTACATTCATTCTTGTTTTTCAAAGTTGGGGGCAAGACGAGAAACCCATTGATAAACCCACCGAATGGGAAAACTTTAATTCAATGGCTGACTACCTATGTACTGGAAGTGGTAAATGGACGGGAGTGAATAGAAAACATGAACCTTCAAATGAAAGATCACCTAAAGCATTTGGTCTGTGGTTTGAACGATCCATTCCTAGCCTGATGACACTCAAGATTGTTGCCTATGTTCAAGATACTATATTAATCAGCTCACAGGGGATATTTGCCTGGCACCCCATAAAGCAGCAGGTTATTCATTCCACTTCAGACCGAGGAAACGGATACTCAGAAGGCATCTCAGCTTTTCCCAACGATTCAACTTTTATCTCTACCATGATGGTGTACCGACCTGGTGGCAGTAGCTATGCCCATAAGGACGAGAATTTCATTGTTAGTGAAAACGTGCACCGGAATACCTCATTTGGCAAGGATGCGGATGGTAATTGGATAGAACGAGGAAACTGGACCTGGACACGTGATCCTGAAAGTGAAGAGTAAGAAAAAAAATGCGTTTTGAGTGATAAATTTGTAGTCATTTGGATGAAGCTAGCAGTCCGGTATTACCGGAGGTAGCATTTGAAACTAAGGTTCAAATTCTTCAATTTTGATATCTTATTTTTCGGGATGTGGCGCAGTCCGGTTAGCGCACCACTTTAGGGTAGTGGGGGCCGCTGGTTCGAATCCAGTCATCCCGACACAGGCCACCAGAGTTTTGGAAAACAAGGTGGCCCTTTTGATTCTAACTAAAAATCTTCCAATGAAACACCTATTATCAGCACTTCTTACCATTACTCTGACTGCTTGCATTGCCCAAAAGAGAGTAAATCCTGTAATCAAAAACTTTGGGGGCATTTATGATATTCCGGAAGCTACCGTAAAACCAGATCCAAACCAGGAATACAAAATTGTAATTGATGTTTATGGTGGTTCAGAAGACAAGTCTAAGATCGATCGGTCACTCAACAATGTTGCTCGAATGCTCAATCTTCATGCTGTAGGTGGAGTTTCTCCTGAAAAAATGAGCGTGGTTCTGGCGCTACATGCTCAATCTACTTATTCAATTATGGATAATGATTCCTATAGGAAGAAGTTTGGTTCCGAAAATCCTAACATCAAGTTGGTAGAGGAATTAAATGAAGCGGGTGTTAAGATTACTGTATGCGGTCAATCGCTCAAGAGCCGAAATGTGAAAGGAAATAGGCTGCTTTCTGAGGTTGAGATTGCAACTTCCATGCTTACAACGGTTACGAGTTACCAGATGAAAGGGTACCAGCTGTTGAAATTTTGATTTAGAGCAAACGAATATTGCTCCATATGGGTCGTCTGCACTACAAGGATTTCACTCTCATTTTCCGTAACTTTGCACTCCGAAACGAGTGAACCGATATGACCCAAGCTGTTGGGATAT
>JANQST010000242.1 GCA_028279155.1 Cyclobacteriaceae bacterium | reverse complement strand
AAGGCATACGTTGTTTTGATCCGTTCAGGTCCAATCACTTTTTCAGCCCATCGTCCATCATCAATAGCATGATACGGCTGAACACTTGCGATTACTCCTAATTCCTTGAATCGTGGAATGTCGCTTGCCGCCAGATGTTGTGCATGCTCAATCCTAAATCTTCGATCCCTTGGGCCGTTTTCTTCAATCACACTTTCAAAAACATTCAGCAGGGTATTGATCGCCCGGTCTCCAATGGCATGAATGGCAAGCTGAAGTCCCACCTTATCTGCATCGAGCGCCCATTGACTTAAGCTATCTTCATTGATGACGAAAAAGCCACGATCGTCAGGTGTATCGGTAAAAGGATCAAAGAAGGCAGCTGTATGGGATCCTAGCGCTCCATCCACCATTCCCTTTAGAACACCAATTTTTAGCCATTTATCACCATGACCTTCTTGTTCTACCCGATCCCGAAGTTGCGTCCAATTTGACAGTCCAACGGCCATATAAAACCGAATAATCTGCTGATCTCTGATGCGTGCATACATATCAATGATTGCTGCAGAAGCACCTAAATCCATGTTGTGTACAGTCGTGACACCATTCGAAACCATATATTTCATGCCATCAATAATGGCTTTGTCATTCTGCTTGGGAGAGGGTTCCGTGATCGCCTGAAAGATCAAATTCTGCGCATTGTCCCGGAAAATCCCAGTAGGATTCCCATTTGCATCCCTAACGATATCTCCACCTTCTACATCCGGTGTGCTAGCATCAACTCCAGCGAGTTCCATTGCCTTAGAATTAGCCAGGCTGATGTGTCCATCAAGCCGGGTGACAAAAACCGGGTGATCGGGAGTAGCCTCATCTATCCAATCTGCTCTTGGCAATTCACCTCCCCACAGTTGATGATCCCAATCGCCTTCTCGTATCCACGTACCTTCTGGAATTGTTGCGGCATAGTCGGCAATTCTTTGAGCGAATTCCTCCGGAGTTTTTGCATCGCGTAGCTTGACTGACGAAAGTCCATAACTCCCGGATAAAAAGTGAACGTGTGTATCAATAAATCCAGGAGTAACAAACTTCCCCTTGAGATCAATTACCTCAGTGTTTGATCCTTTTAACTTCAATAGCTCATCTGAACTTCCAACAGCAACAATGGTGTCTGATAAAATAGCCATCGAACCTGCACGGGGTTGGTTTTCATTCCCCGTCCATATGTTTGCATTGGTTATGATAATATCAGGAGAGAGTGTCTTTGTTTGACAAGAACTTAAAGCGACAATAAAAACGAAAAACAGGTTTCTTATTCCAATTTTGAGGCTCATGGTTTGGCTGAGTTAGTTCGAGACGGAAGTTACAGGTTCCCATCAAAAATTCAACCCGCCATTAAAAGAGAAAATTAAAACTCGCTATTGATTTTTCACTAAGTTCTTCACCCGATCCGTACTATCAAGTTTTGAAAGAGACAGCCGAATGATACTGTCAACATTACTTTTCAAATCATGTGGTACATTGCTTTCGAGAGAAATGATATCTCCACTCGTGAGTCGTTGAATTTCACCCATAACTCCAAATTCAATGTCGCCTTGGTAAACTTCTACAACTATTGGGAAGGACGTCTTGTGTTCCTTCATTAATTGACCCTTCTTCAAAAGAATCCTGATCTCCTTTGTCGCTTCTGATTCGAAAAGTAACTCAACCGCTGGACGATCTTCGCTATAGTTGATGTTTTCAGTGAGCGATGATTTCTTCATTGGGTTCATTCAGGTTATAAGTTTCTAATTACCCCTTCCAGCTTATCCCTTACTTCGGTCGCGACCTCACCCAATGAATCGTTAGTGACTGCACTCATCGAAGCAATAGGATCAACAGCTGAAACTTCGACCTCTCCATTTTCATGTTCCTCAACGATCACATTGCATGGAAGGAAAACACCAATTTTATCTTCACTTTGTAATGCTTTATGCGCAAAGTGTGGATTGCATGCACCTAGTATGGTGTATTTCTTGAAATCCACATCGATCTTGTTTTTAAGCGTTTGTTTCACATCGATTTCCGTCAAAACTCCAAACCCTTCTTTCTTCAATTCATCAGTCACATATTCAATGGCCTCTTCAAAGTCTCTGTCTTTCAAAGTAGTGTTAAAATAGTAGCTCATCTCATTCAATTTTTATATATAACTATAACATCCTCCTACCCAGGAAGAGTTCGGACATTATTAGAAATAAAAAAAGTGGATCCAAAATTAGATCCACCTTCTACTACCCTAAATTATAAACCAAAAAACTATGGAAGCAACACTGCGTCCACCACATGGATTACTCCATTCGTAGCCTGAACGTCAGTTAATATGATTGATACGTTGTTATCGTTTGCATCTGTAATTGACACACTAGTGCCAAGACTAATAGTGAAAGAACCCTGGTTAAGAGCAGTTACTACTTGTCCATTACTCAAGTCAGTTGATAAAACGTTTGCCGCACTTACAACGTGATAGGTCAATACATCTGAAAGCTGCTCAGTAGTAAGCGTTGCTACTACATCTGAAATGGCTTCAAACGCTGAATTTACAGGAGCAAAAACTGTGAAAGGTCCATCTGCTTGTAGTGCAGAAACTAAATCTGCTGAAGATAACGCACCTACTAGCTCAGTGAAACTTGAATTAGCAGAAGCATGTCCAACAATATCAAGTGGAAGAAGTACTGCATCAATTACATGAATTACCCCATTTGTTGCATCGATATCAGCAGAAGCAACGTTCGCTGATCCATTAAGAACTACTCCTTCACCTTTCTCGATCAAAAGCGAGAGATTCGTTTCACCTGGTCCTGTGGCAGCTGAAGTGGAAACGTATGTTTGACCTGTAGCTATATCAGTCGAAAGTACCTCAGCTCCAAGTACATGGTAAAGCAAAATTTCTGATAAAGCTTCATCCGAAAGTGTAGTTAGGTCAACTCCCAATGCGTCAAAAGCATCATTAGTAGGAGCGAATACTGTGAAGTTTCCTTCACCGGCAACAACGGATGCAAGTCCTGTTCTTTCCAGAGCCGAAACCAAAGTCGAAAAATTAGGATCGGCGCTAGCAATCTCCGCAATAGTCTGCGGTAAATCATCTGAAGAATCATCTTCGTTACATGAAATTGTGACAAATGATACAGTCAACAATAAGGTTAAGATTTTTAAAGTTTTCATCGTGTTAATTAATTAGATGAGGTAAGAACCTGATGAGATGTTATTTTGTTTAATATTTTTTACAAAAAATTAAACAAAATTTATAACCATCTGATTAATAGATATTTATATTGAATAAAAATTTCAAAAAAATTAAGAATTTCAGAAAAAAGGATCAATAATTGATATGACGATCCATGATTTCCTGGTGGATATCGTCAATAGTTACCAGTAACCCTGTCTCCTCCACGTCTCCAAAATCAGGATTCATTGCCGTACCAAATGTGATCATCGTCGACGAAAGGTTCATGTAAATATTAATGAGTGGTGGAATCCATTCCCCTCTTTCTTTTAGCAACTTATAGAGCATCTTAAAGCCCACATCGTAGGTAATTGATTCATCAAAGTGCTGATTGAATAAAGCATCATCAAAGCCTGAATAAAACTCAGGTTTAGGTTCGCAAAGATCCTTTCGGTTAGGAAAATAATGCGCCATGAATGAAAGCAAAATATCACGGGCTTCTTCGTTGTAGTTGGTGTACATCGTCACTTTTCCAAAGAAGTACTTATTATCGGGATACCGCAACACAAGCGTGCCCAATCCATCCCAGATACCAGCGAGGGCAAAAACGCCTTTTCTTGGATTGATCGAGGGTTGATAATTAGGTTGCACCCAGGACCTTCCCAGCTCTATGGCATTTGCCAGGTAATCTTTCTTCATCAAATCGGTGAAATTGAAATAGTGTGAAGTGGAAAGCTCAAATTCTGCTGTTTCAGGATTGTAGGCTCTCTCTCCCGTGATATACCTGTATCCACCAATGATTTCCCGATCCTCAGGGCTATATACGATCAACTGCTCATAGCATCGTTCACAAGTATCGTATTCATCAATATCAATTTCCAGGCCTGTGCCTCCTCCCGCGTAACGAAAAGAAACCTCTCTCAATCTCCCAATTTCACGCATGGTGCTTGGAGCGTTGTGGTGGTTAACGATATAAATCTTGTTGTTTCCCTTGTTTGTATCACGTACGAAGCGATCACTGGTCAATTCACCTTCGATCAGTTCTCTTTCAATTGGAGCTATTATTTCCTGTTGTTCCGTCTTCTTCATATAGGCGGTTAGGCCAACTTTAGTTCATATGCCTTTTCCTTCACCCATTGCGCCCATTCTTTATCGGATCGTTCACGGGTAAAAGTATCAGGCAGGATTGGGTCACCAATCACAATGTCTATCCTTGTATTCCTTTGCTTGTATAACTCATCCACAAGGAAGAACATTTCAATATTCAATTTAATACCTAAAAATTTTCTAACATTAGCCAATCGATAAAAACGATTGGTCAGCCTGCCGTCAATATGAACCGGAATGACAGGCTTTCCATATTTTTTGGCCTTTGAAATGAACGTCTTCTTCCATTCAAGATCCTCAATTTTACCTTTGGTTTTACGACTTACAAGACCGGCTGGAAATATAAATGTTGCAGTTTCGGAAGCAAATTGCTTCTCCACCATTTGAAGGGATTCGACGGCATTTTTCCCCACCTTGTTCACACCAATAAAGCGATCCTTCAAGTTTCTGACATTCATCAAAAAGTCATTGACGATAAACTTGATATCCGGTCGGGCCTCTTTGAAAAGGTGTATAATGGCAATCGCATCCAAACCTCCTAATGGATGATTGCTAGCAAAAATGCATGAATCAGGAGGTCTCGGGACATTCTCTAATCCAATCAGATTTAGTTTAAGGTTGAAATCGTTTATTGCTGCCTGGCAAAAAGCATATGAATCGTCGTCCTTGTGTTTGGACATGAATGCATTGACTTCATCCTGGTGAATGACTTTTTCTATCCATCGGATAAAAAATCCGGGAAGCCATTTGAGCAGCTTTTTATTCTTACTGATAATTAGTCTTCTGACATCAACAAACTTGTCCATTCAATAAGGCGATACAGATTTACGCTTTAAGCAATTTTAGTAGTTATTCAGTGCTCCAGCAAAATGTAGGAATTACGAATTAAGAATTACCAATTACAAATTAGTGACTCACTCCAATGAATCAATCGTTGTCAAACAAGCGTTGGTAGTCTGACTCTGCTGCAAGGAAAGCGAAGGAGTATGAATTGCCATTTTCCAACAATTGCTCATAAAATTCTTTTGCCTTAGCGGTATCCTGATTATTGTACAAATACCAATTGCCAATACTATAGGTATAAACATCGTTAGCGGACGATCTTGATCCTTGTGGCTGTAAATCATCTTCTCCAATCAAACCTTTATAGAACAAACACATTTTGTAATAGCTGGTATTCTCAATGATCTCCATGGCAGCATTCACTTCTTCAATGGCAGCATTTGCTTCATCATCGAGACCCATCCTTCGCTGGATCATATAGAGCCAGTGACCGCCCGACACGATATTGTCATCATACCGTTCAGTGACCGTCCGATTACCGTAAGCCCGAAGTGCATTTTCCATGTCATTTTTTAAGTAATAGGCTAAGCCCAAATGATACCAGATATTTCCATGAAGCGTGCTTAGTGGAATGTTTCTTTCATTGGGTTGCCCGTCGGGCTCTACCTGGTCTTCCGATCCTTCGATCAATTCCACAGCTTTTTCAAAATCTGCGATTGCATTATCGTACTGTCGAGTGGAAATGTAGCGATGCCCGCGGTGTCTGTACATTCTGGCATCCTCAGGAAACTTCTCTATTCCGGTTGTGTATATGGCAATTGCATCTTGAAATTGGCCAAGGTAGGCTGTCCTTCTGCCAAACCAAATCAATGCATCGGCATCTTCAGGATCGTTTTCGTACTTTCCTTTTGCCTCAATGAAATCATTGAAGGCACTTCCGGAATCCACGGAAGGAGTATATAATGTATCCCCCAGAAGAGTGATGGCTTCAAAGGCGGGAGTCTCTATTGATGATTCATTGGGCCGCTTTTCTCCACCTGGTTGACAAGCGAAGCAAATTGGGATAAAGAGATAGGTTAGGTTTTTCATAGTACAATTTTAATTCAATTATTCGTGCCAAATGATGGAATTCTCAAGCGTATATAACACGATTCTTTCATCCTTTCCTTTGAATGAGTGCTCTCCCACTTCCACAAGATTGAATTCATCTTTTTTCTGTAGCCTATTAAAAAGATCTGAAGAGATTAAAATATTTCGATTCAAGTCATGTGCAGACCCACAAATCCGGGCTGTAGTGTTAATCGCATCGCCGTGATAAGCAATTTCTTTTTTTGAAACACCGATCTCTGTTATACTAACTTTTCCAATATGAAGTGCGGCTTTAAAACTGGGGAAAACCTCCCAGTTTCTTAAATAATATTCCTTTCTATTCTCAAGAGTATCAATTGCATTCGCAAAAGACCTGAGGCAATTACTATTTCTTAGGCCCGTTTTGGTCTTCCATATAACCACAACTTCATCACCGACATATTGGTATACCTGTCCATTTGCTGATGTAATCGCTTGATCGATATCCATAAAAAAACTTCTCAATAATGAGCTGTATTTAACCGGTCCCAGCTTTTCCGCTAACGTAGTTGCACTATCCAAATCCAAAAACATAAATATTCTTTCCTCAACGCTTGGCTTATGGTACCTGCCAACCAGGTAGTTCTTCAGAACATTTTTACCGAAAAACGCTTTTACCTGCCAGGTGAAAGATCCTATCAATGCAATAAGCAGTAAGTACAAAAGGTTAACGTTTGCTAGAAAGTACACCTTGCTTAATTCCTGAAATTTTTCCTGATCCTGAAGTGCTACGGTTTCCAGACCTATCGATTTTAAATAGAGAACTAAGAATAGGTAAACCGACACTGTGATTACCATGAAATACAAAATGGTTCTAATGACAAGAGTCATTAAATATGGAAGTCGCTTAAACAAGAGCAAAGGCTCAAGAGATCCTAGAATAGTTCCAATCAAAAAACCAGTCCCAACAGTAAAATGGACTACCTGAAGGTTCCCCCAAATCACGTGTAAGAAGAATCCAAATAAAGCACTTGTCAGGCCAAACTTCAGAATTGTCAAGTAGTAGCGGCGATTGTATCCGACTTTCATTGGCTTCAAGCGAACCTTTTCAAATTCGTGCTACTTGAGGTTTTCCTTGAAAAACTCAATGGTTCTCGTCCACGATAATGTTGCCGCTTCTTCATCATACCTCGGTGTCGTATTGTTGTGAAAACCATGATTCACTTCCGGGTAAAAGTGAGCGACATATTTCTTATTTTCTCGTTTCAGGGCTTCTTCATAGGCTGGCCAACCTTCATTTACACGCTTGTCCAGGTCGGCATACTGAAGCATCAAGGGAGCATTAATCTTGCTCACCAACTCATCTGCTGGCTGTCTGCCATAGTAAGGAACGGCAGCTGATAAGGTTGGAATGTTGACAGCCATCATGTTTGAGATCCAGCCACCGAAACAGAAACCTACAACACCTATTTTACCTGTGCAATCTTCATGAGACTGGAGGTATTCATAAGCGGCAATGAAATCTTCGAGCATCTCGTTGCGATCACGTTTCCGTTGCATGGTGCGTCCTTCATCATCATTTCCGGGATATCCTCCAAGTGGAGTAAGGGCATCAGGCGCGATGGAAATGAAACCTTCCAATGCTGCTCTCCTCCCTACATCTTCAATGTAGGGGTTCAACCCACGGTTTTCATGCACAACCACAATACCAGGTAATTTCTTCTTTCCTTTTTTAGGTTTCGACAACAATGCACGAATGCTCCCTCCACCTTTTGGCGAATCGTAGTTGATAAATTCGGCATTGAGTCTTTTGTCATCCTGTTTAACCACAGCGGTAGTTTCATAATCTGGCATCATGAAACTCATTAGGGAGCTGACCGTGATCCCTCCTACCGCATACAAAGACAACTTTTCTACAAAGTGTCTTCTATCAATTTTGTTGTGCGCATAATCATCGTAGAGGTCAAAAACTTCCTGGCTGATGTCTTCTTTTCGTAGTTCTTTCATGGCTTATCAATTCAAGGTGCTACCTAAAGGTAATGAGCTTCATTCGAAATTAGTATTGACTCATACTTAATCATCCCATCCCATAACTTTCAGCTTGGGCCAATGAGCTTTCCATCGTGCAGCTTTCTTTTCGAATACTTCCCGTGGGATGAGTTTCTTATTGGGTCGGACGATCAGGTTAAAAAGATCGTCCAAACCAAAGGGAGCATAAACAATAAACTTCCCATCTTTCAAATTAACGCCAATGCTTGTTGCTGTTGACGGCCATGATGAAATAGCATCTTCAGTAGAGGTATAAGGGTCGATTTTTATTCCAAACTTCCCTTCGTACCAAAGATGAACCCCCGCTTCATTCACAACATCTATTTCCAACGAGAGACCTTTTGACTTTGCCTTAATCTCCTTTCGAATCTCTTCTTCATACGCACGGTTCAATCTTTCAGAATCATAAAACACCAAGTCAATGTCTAGTATGCTTTGTGCAATCGGAAAGTCATGGAGTGTGTTCCAGACACTTTGGGTAATGCATCCAGCACCCACATACCAATTGGGCAGGTTCAATGTCTCAGATAATTTGAGCACTTCAAAAACCTCCGTATTGGTTTTGATTATATCCAAAAGTTGACTTTCTAAAGTGTCCATTGATTATTGATGTGAGATAGTAAAACTAAGGAGTTCCGGTTGAGAAATTGAAAATAGCCTAAATTGACACCGATGATTCGATCCAACAAAATCGGAATTCTAACTGCCTCCTCACTTGTTATCTCATCGATGATAGGAACAGGTGTTTTTACCAGCTTAGGGTACCAGGTGGTGGACATCAAATCCGGTTTCTCCATTCTATTGTTATGGATAGTCGGTGGGATCATCGCTTTTTGTGGAGCTGTGACTTATGCAGAACTGGGTTCCGTTTTCAAACGTTCGGGAGGAGAATACAATTTACTAAGAGAACTCTACCATCCTGCCTTGGGATTTGTTGCCGGATGGGTTTCTGTAACCGTTGGTTTTGCAGCGCCAGCTTCCTTGGCTGCAATGGCTCTGGCGTCCTATACTTCAACGGTTATCCCAGGAATACCCCAAGACCACCTGGCAGCAGGTACCATCCTGTTGTTCACACTCATCCATGCTTTATCCGTCAATGTGGGAAGTGGTGTGCAAAATGTTACTACCGCATTAAAGGTGATTCTGATCTTAGTATTTGTTGCATTTGGGTTGGGTGTTGAAATACCTGAAACCGTTTCCCTACTCCCAAAGGACAACAGCTGGGTAGAAATAATAAGTCCACCGTTTGCGGTTGCGCTGATCTACGTTTCCTATGCCTATACCGGCTGGAATTCTTCGATTTACATTATCGATGAAATGAAACAGCCATCCCGAGACCTCCCTAAGTCATTGTTTTTGGGAACACTTATCGTCATGATCCTCTACGTGTTATTGAATTACATTTTTCTATACACCGTCCCGATAGAAACGCTGGCAGGGCAAATAGAAGTAGGCTTTCTTTCCGGCCAATCTATTTTTGGTGAATTGGGTGGTGCAATTATCGCCATTGCTATTTCTGTTTTGTTGTTGTCAACAGTGAGCGCATACGTCTTTCTTGGTCCAAGGGTCAGCAAGGTAATGGGCGAAGACATCAAGGCATTTCGTATTTTGGCAAAGACCAACGAGAAGAACATCCCTGTGAACGCGTTTGTTTTCTCTGCATTTTTGAGTCTCCTGTTTATCTATTCGTCTACGTTTGAACAGGTACTCTTATATACTTCGTTTCTTTTGATATTTATCACTACTGTGACTGTTGGTGGTGTGTTTATTCTTAGAAAAAGAAAGAATACGGATGATAATGCGTCCTACAAAACCTGGGGATACCCCTACACATCCCTAACTTTCATCGCGGTAAGCGTGTGGATTTTGGTATTTGTAGCCGTTGACCGGCCAATTGAGAGTTTGGTAAGCGTTGGAATATTGCTGGGTGGGTTTATAATCTACTTTTTGGTGGAAAACAAAACATAAGATCTGCCGGCAAATCTTATCGATCACAATTGAAATTAGGGACTTCTTTATTTAATATCATAAAGTTGTGACTACTCCAGAACTCAAGGTCTTCTTTTACCAATTCACCAACTGCAAGGCTGCGAATAGGTCGTTCAATAGGTTTGACATTATCAATTTCAACCTCTGTTGAATTGAGAATGGCCAAATGACCGTAAGTCCAGTTCACATCCTTTTTTGTGTCCTCATAGTGATAGTAATTATAAGAAATAGAGGTATTCAGAAAGTATTTTCCTTTGTAGCTCTTATATGTTTGAATCAAGTGATGACGAAAAGGATCTGTAATCAAATTTCGTTTAGTGTTTTCGTACCTCCCTCTATTCACGCATACCTCATACTTCAAAACCGCATAACTATTTACATCGATAAATATCTTTCCAGAGGCCGCTTTAGGTGACGGATATCCAAATCCAACTGTTGTCGCATTTGGGGATTTACAAACAAAAGAAATTTCGTAGGCAAGATGTGAGTTGTATTCAACAATTCGAAGAATTTCTAGGTCATAAGAATTTGTCCTGTTAAGAACGTTTGCCTTGTCAAGAATCACATCATGAGTTAGGACCAACCACATGGACCCCACTCCCTCCCACTTATCCAATGTTGGTTTTTTTGTTGCATTTCTATATTGTAAAATGTTTCCGTAAAAGTGACTCGAGACATTATTGGTACTTTTGTATCCTTGTTCTCCATATATCAACACCGAGGATTCTTCATTATGAGTAATTGAGTCATTTCTAAAATGTGTCGAACTGAAGAAAAATTCCTGATTCATCGGTAACTGATAATAATTCTCCGATTTCTTCTCTCCCGCCTTTCTAATGATGTCCTTAGCCTCTAATGGCTTATCAGTTATCGTCACCTGATTCAACAAGTACGTTTTGGGATTCATTTCAACAAGCAAATCATTCCTATCTTTAATATCCGCTAAGCCAATAGTATCATTTTCAAAACCAATGGACGAAAAAACGAGTTTGGAATCATTCTCCGTCAGCCGATAAAATGAAAATTCTCCCTTTTCATTAGATGAAACCCCTTTTGATATACCCATCAATGAGATATTAACAAAAGGGATTACCTGTTTTGTA
>JANQST010000238.1 GCA_028279155.1 Cyclobacteriaceae bacterium | reverse complement strand
TCTCATTGTTGGCTTTAATCTGACCAATAATCTTGTTATTCACTGTGTCCAAAACAGCTGCTGGATTCATTTGCACATAGGTATAGAGCCAGTTGGATCGCCAGTTATTCGCTCGACTGGTGTCACCTGCCAGATAATTATCAAAATTCTTGATGTATTTGAAATTGAGATGAGAGTTTTTCGGTGCATCCTCAATGATCCCGGTGATCTCATGATCTTCTCCATTCAATCGTATTATTTCACCAATTGGATTTTTATTAGAATAGTATTTTGAGGCAAGTTCTTTTGTCAGGATTAGACTGTTTAGTTTTCCTGTGAAGTCATTGACACTGCCATTCTTCAGTTCGAAAGAAAACATTTCGAAAAAATCCCTATCGACAAAGATCCCATCATTTTCCATAATTTTAGTTTCACCTAGCTCAAACTCATCGGCATCTATTGCTACTCTTGTTGATTTGATTATCTCAGGGTATTCTTCAACTAAAGAGGGTGCCAATGCAGTAGGTGTAACAGCGACAGGAAATACCGGCTGTCCTGCATAATATTGATTCTCAACCACTCGATAGAGGTTTTCTTTATTTTCATGAAACTTATCAAAGCTTAATTCATCGGTGACAAAGAGACCAATTAGGAGTACAATTGATAACCCAATGGTCAAGCCAAAAATGTTTACAAAAGCGTAGGATTTATGTTTTCTGAAATTTCTAAAAGTAATTTTCAGGTAGTTCTTTATCATGGCAGTATTTAAATTTGATTTAAGTGTAAGATTCCAATACTCCTCTTTGGCCATCGGTTTAATATCACCGAATTCCTTTACAGCAGCATCAAAGGCATCTTTCTCTGAATAACCTTCTGAAATAAGATCATCAATGTGATCCCTTAGGTGAAGCTCCATTTCACGAATCGAACCGTGATTGAATGCTCGATGCTTTCGAAATGATTTGAGCCAATTATTAATTCTTTCCTCAAGGATGAACATAGAATTCTAACTTGAAGCTGCTTTAGTGTTCCATAAACTTTCTATCACAGCATTCACCTGAATCCATTGTTCCATTTCAGTAGCCAATACTTTCTTACCTGATGGGGTAATCTCATAGTATTTTCTCGGACGAGCTTCCCCCTCCATTACCCATTTGGACTTTATACTCCCCTCCTTTTCCAACCTGTGCAACACAGGATACAACATTCCGTCAGACCATTCCATTTTACCTCCGGATAACTCCTTGATTTTTTTGATAATCAGATAACCATAGCTATTTCCCTGCTTAAGGATGCCAAGGATAATAGGCTTGGTTGATGCGGCTGTTAAGTTCTTAGATATCATGACTTTCTAGTTATTCAATTCATTCTATATACATAGCACTACAATGCATAACGAAAACATCGAAAATTAGTTTCATCTATTTCTTTCACAATAACTACAACTAATTTATTATTTTCACGTTTTCTACAACAAATCAAAATCGATATGAAAGGAACCAATCTTGGTGAACTTGAAGAATTAATAATGCTTACTGTAGGTTCTCTGTTTGATGAGGCCTATGGCGTTGCAGTAATGGATGAACTTCGTGAAAAGACCGGAAGAGATCTAAACATCAGCGCAGTTCATGCGGTATTGCGAAGGCTTGAAGAAAAGAGCTTGTTAATTTCTCGTATGGGTGGGTCTACCAATGCTCGTGGTGGTAGGCGCAAACGATTGTTCACATTAACTAAAGCAGGCAAGGAGATTCTGGATCAAACAATTGCTGTCCGGACTTCATTATACAACAGCATTCCTGATCTCACTTTCAACTTCTCGATATGAAACACCCCGACCCTCCATATTGGGCGGACCGCTTTTTGAGGTGGTATTGTAATCCAAAATTCCTGGAGGAGATTGAAGGGGATATTTATGAACTTTTTGATCGTAGAGTCGAGCAAAAGGGTCAAAAAACAGCAAAAATCAAATTCATCTGGGATGTTTTTCGATTTTTTCGGTGGTCAAATATTAAAAAGTCAAACTCAAAATACTCAACTATGAACGGGACATTACTATTTAAAAACTATATTAAACTAGGTCTTCGAAACATAAAGAAGAACCTTGTTACTTCGTCAATCAATATTTTCGGATTGGCCATAGCCATTGCCTTCGCTGTGACCACATTCATCTTTGTGGATATGCAACTTAACATGGATCGCTTCCATTCCAAAGGCGATCGCATATACCAGATTACAAATTTCATGGAGCAGGAAGGTGAAGATAGAAGATGGGGCGACTCTCCTCTTCTACTAGGTCCAAAAATTGCCGCGGACCATCCATCTGTAGAATCGATGGCAAGAATAGAGTTTGCCAGTGCCAGTGTTAAAGCAGGAGCCGATGTATTTGATGAGCTGATAACATTCGTTGATCCAACCTACATGGAAATGTTTGATTACCCCATGATTTATGGTAATCAACAAGTTCTTTATGACAAGAATAAAATGGTGATTAGCAAGGAAATGGCCATTAAATATTTTAGTGATGAAGATCCCATTGGTCAAGAGCTTTCGATTAAATTTTTGAATGGAACCATCAGACGGTTTACGGTAGGCGCTGTACTGGATGAATTTCCATATAACGCTGGACTAACTGACGAACTTTATGTTCCAATCGATAACTTTTTCGATTTGAAATTTCGTGACAATTACGATTGGTCATACCTGACAGATGCAACATTTGTATTGATGAAGGAAGGTGAAAGTATTGAGTCCATCGCTGGTTCATTTCCAGAATATAAGGAACTACAACACGCGAGCAACCCTGAGTGGAACATTAAAAGTTTTGATCCTATCCCTTTATATAAACTTTCGCTCTCGAGTTGGGAAATTGTTGGCTCGGTTAGTGGCGGTGGTCACCCCGGCGGGCGAATTGCTTTGATGCTTATTTCTGCCTTTCTTCTCGGAATGGCCTGCTTCAATTTCATGAACATATCTGTGGTGAGCGCTACCAAACGTTTGAAGGAGATTGCTTTGCGAAAAGTAATGGGAGGAGTAAAAAAGCAGATCGTGAATCAATTCTTGGTTGAAAATACACTCCAATGCATGTTTGCATTGATAGTGGGCACATTACTGGCTTACTTCCTACTTATACCAGGTTTTGACTTCCTAATACCACAAATGGAATTGGAAATGAGATCCAGTGAACCAGAATCATTGATTATTTTCTTTGTTAGCCTTTTATTGGGCGTTGGTTTAATTTCGGGTGCATATCCTGCTTTTTATATATCGCGGTTCGAACCCATTGCCATTTTTAGAGGAAATCAAAAATTCGGGTCCAAAAATCTTTTTTCAAAGATCATGCTTGGACTTCAATTTTTCCTGGCTGTTATCACCATTGTTGGCTCATTTGTAATTGCAGATCAAAGCATGTACTTGTCTGAAAAAGACTGGGGTTATGATCCTGCAGGTTCATTTTCAGTCTACGTTGCTGATGAAGAACAATATGAGCAATTGCGCAATGAGATGATTGCAAGTCCTATGGTTCAAACGTATGCAGCATCCAACTACCTTATTGGACGTGGGGTACCTCTACGTTCACTTGAATATGACAATCGGCAGATTCCTGTCCGATTGATTGGTGTTTCTGAGGACTACTTCGAAACTTTTGAACTTAGACTCAAGGATGGTAGGTTTCTGACAGATCAAACGCTCGATCAACAATCAGCAGTTGTTGTCAATGAGATGTTTGTTAAGGAAATGGGATGGGAAGATGATCCGATTAACAAAACCTTTGTATATGATAGTGTTAGAAGAACTGTAGTTGGTATCGTTCATGATTTTCATTACTATGACTTTTTCTCGGACATAGATCCTGTTATCATTCATGGGTTGGACAAGTCCAATGTAAGGTATTTGTCTATGCGAACCGACCCAGATAAAGTCTTTGAATTGGAACAGGAAGCAAAGGTTGCATGGCAAGCAATTGCTCCTAATGATCCATTTGATCGTGTGTTTCAGGAAGATGTTTTTGATGATTTCTATCGCGAGAATTCAACAAATATCACCATCATGATGATCATCACGGGAATGGCTATTTTGCTGGCATGTCTTGGACTTTATGGACTTCTCTCATTCAATATACAGGGTAAATTAAAGGAATTCAGCGTTCGCAAGGTGCTTGGCGCCACACCAAAAACCTTGGCCAAAGTTGCTGGAAGACAATACTCAATTATTATTTTGATATCCTTCATTCTTGGTGCACCCTTAGGAGTCATGCTTATGCAGCAATTAATCGACAGCATTTTTGCAGACAATCAAAAAGCATTATCAGCCACTCCATTTGTCATTTCAATGGGTCTAATCCTCACAACAATGACTATCACAGTGGCAGGGCAAGTAAGAAAAGCCATCAAGATAAATCCAGCAGATGTGTTGAGGAACGAGTAATTATTAAGGCCTGGTATCCATCGGATTGGATGTCAGGCCTTACAAATCCACCGGCATATCCAGGTAAAATTTGGTACATGATTTTTTACAATCTGCAAATAGGTTGAAATTCATTTTCTTAGCCATTCGATTACTTAATTGTAGCCCTAGCCCAGAACCTTTTTCATTTTGAGTTCCTGCTGTGCTGATGTTTTGGCTTTCGTCAAGAATTCTTTGGAGTTCACTTGCATCCATTCCTATTCCAGTATCTTCCACCACCAACTTTATTTTGGATCCGTCAGTTATAAAACGAATTTGAATTGAATCGTTCACATGGCTGTACTTGATTGCATTTGTAATCAAATTCTGAATGATGATTGAAGTCATGTTGCGATCACATTTCACATAATATTCCTGGTCATTTTCAAGATTGATTGAAATACTTTTAGAAAAAGCAGCCACCCGATGGCGATCTATACATTCACCTACAAGCTGACTAACATTTACCAGATCATTTCTGGGATCAATCTCATCAAATTCCATTAAGGACCAATAGTAAGTATTGTCTAACAACAACAGAGAATGTCCTACTCTTTCATTCAACTGTCGAATGTATTTTAGCCGTTCTACTTCAGGAATCATTTTCTCTGCCGAATTGGCGTACTTCATTAAGCTAAACAGTGATGTTAACGGACCTCTTACATGATGCGCTAGCGCATAAAACATCTGATCTTTTTTCTTGTTAACAGATCTTAAGTGATTTTCAGAATTTAACAATACCTGATTCTGCTTATAGATTTCTTTTGTATGCTTTTTAATCTCTGATTCCAGATGTCTTCTTCTACGAGAATTTTTCGTGATTTTTCGATACGCATATGTCGCACCAAGAGAAACAACGATAAGAAAAACAAGAAGCCGGAACCCCCATCTTTGCCAAAGTGCAGGAGCAATATTGATAAATAACACGATTGGTTGCTCATTCCAAACTCCATCATCATTCGCAGCTTTCATTTGAAATGAATATGCTCCAGGCTTAAGATTGGTATATGTAATTGAACGCTGCTGTGAATCTGTATAAATCCAATCCTGATCAAATCCTGATAATTGATAGGCATACCTATTGTCTTCGGGGCTGGAAAAATCGAGTGATGCAAACTCTACTGTAAATACGTTATGAAAGTGAGAAAGCGAAACATGACCGGAATCAGCGATCATTTCAACCAGTGGAGTTCTCCCCTTTCCAACAACCTCGCCTGGTTTTACTGACCTATTGAATATCTTAAAATCTGTAAAGGCAGGTTTTGATGGCAGATCATTTCCTTTGATGCTGTCCGGGTAAAAGAATGTGAGCCCATTGACACCTCCAAAAAAGAGTTCTCCAGTAGTACTTTTGAGATAGGACCCAGAGTTGAACTCATTACTTTGCAGACCGTCTACGACACTGTACTTTGAAACATTTCTTAGTAATCGATTGAATTTATTGAGTCCGTGGTTGGTGCTAACCCAAATAGCATTTCCATGAGGTATTGCAGCATATACCACGTTATTGCTCAATCCATCATTCTCGGTGTAAACCCGCACTGAATAGTCTTGCGGATTAACTTTAAATAATCCATCACCATAGGAGCCTATCCATAGATAACCATCAGGGTCTTCATGGATGGATGTAAGTAGGTTAGAAATTTTATTTGAACCATTGCCATTTACCTTGACAAATCCTGTTCCATCCTGATTAAGCTTATTCAAGCCGCCCCCGTAGGTGGCAACCCATACATGGTTTTCAGAAGACTCGAAAATGTTCATGACATCATTGCAAGACAAACTAAGTACATTATTTGCCTCATTGACGTAGCGATTA
>JANQST010000229.1 GCA_028279155.1 Cyclobacteriaceae bacterium | reverse complement strand
TCTCACCACAAGACACGGTCTCCAGGTCTTTAACCGCCTGCTCGACTTGCTCCCGTTCTGTATCTGTAAATGTATATTTCTTAGCCATTTTCTTCTTTTAAGATTACCAACCACCTGAGGCACCGCCACCGCCAAAACCTCCTCCACCACCGGAGAAGCCACCAAAGCCCCCACCGCCGCTGGAAAATCCTCCGCTACTTCCACCCCAGTACATACCGCCACCACGTCTTCCACCACGTCTTCCATTGGAGGGTACGTTCAATAAGATCGACACAAAAATTGCAATGAAGAGCCCCGCAATTGCCCCTATGAAGATCCACCCCAGGACGAAAATGATCAACCCAAGCACGCCCGTAGCACCACCTTTTCCAATTTTTTTGGAAAGAAACGATTTAAGTCCTGCAATGAATCCGAAGGATAGGATGAACAATACAGGCACCAGTTTCCGAAGGGAATTACCATCGCTACCTGAGCTCCTTGAACTGACAGCTGGTGGTAATTCTTCTCCACTTATGGCACTGATCACCACATCAACGCCACGTTGTATTCCTTTATAGAAATGTCCTGACCTGAATTCAGGTACAATCACATTGGTGATGATGCGTTTGGAAAGTGCGTCTGTAAGTGCACCTTCCAGACCATAGCCTACTTCAATTCGCATTTTTCGATCGGCCATTGCAAAAAGCATGATAATGCCATCGTCCACACCTTCTCTTCCAATCTTCCAGGCTTCAGCCAACCGAATGCTGTATTGCTCGATGGTTTCATCGCCAGTCGTACGGATCAATACCACCACAATTTGGCTACCTCGTTCGGATTCATAGTTGCTAAGGGTTTGTTCCAGGCTGTTTTGTTCCGCTGAACTTAGCGTGCCTGTCAGGTCTGTCACACGCCGGGATAGCGAAGGAAGTTCTACATCCTGGGCGAAAACTTGCAGGTTTGCAAATAACAGTAGCAGAAGTATTTGAATTTTCACAATATCGTTTCTTCTTTTGAAGCGTGTAACTTAGTCAACTGATTGCAAAGATTAAATTGAATCTCAATGAATAAAAAATGGATAACCATCATCATCGTTGTTGTAGTGCTTTTTCTGATCTACAATTTCTTCACAGGCAAATACAACAGCATGGTAACGAAAGAAGAAGCTGTGACCACCCAATGGTCAAATGTTGAAACACAATATCAGCGTCGAAATGACCTCATCCCAAACCTGGTCAATACGGTGAAAGGGTTTGCAGAGCAGGAGCAGGAAGTGCTGGTCGGAGTAACCGAGGCACGTGCCAAGGCATCAAGTATCAATGTGGATCCTACAAACCTCACGGCAGCAAATTTGCAGCAGTTTCAAGCGGCTCAGGGCGAGCTGAGCTCATCCCTATCCAGGTTACTGGTCACGGTGGAACGCTATCCGGATCTCAAGTCCAATCAGAATTTTTTGGAACTACAAGCCCAGTTAGAAGGAACGGAGAACCGTATTGCGGTTGCCAGAAAGCGTTTCAATGAAACTGCCCAGGATTTCAATACCTATATTCGGGTATTTCCAAACAGTATCATTTCCAACATGTCAGGATTTGAACGTAAAGCGCTTTTCGAAGCAGATGAAGGTGCTGAGAATGCACCAACAGTTGAATTCTAGCAGACATTGCTAATTCGTAATTTCTAATTCTCTTCCTCGATCACCTTTTTCACTTTCTGTCTGCCAGTAATCGCATCGATCATCTTTATATAGCTGACTTTGTTTTCCGGATCGTCAGAAACATAGAAATATTGTAACCCTTCGAGCGCTACTTTGCATTTGCCCAGGTCATACCGCTGAGCAATCACTTCGTCACCTTCCATGAGTGGGTGGCCATCCAGGTCCATAAGCTCAGGTGGTTCTTTTTTCTTTGGTTTCTTTTTAAAGAGATTGAGCATTTCAAGCTGATCAATTGAAGCGTGCAATACTACATGGAATTATGTTTTTGTCAAAGAGAAGTTTGACTAGTCATTTGCTACTTACGGCGTATGGCTTGTAGCTCATGAATGGAAGTCAATTTACGAGTAATAAAACGCTGAAAGGTTACAAACAATTTTCAGAGAAATAAGTAGATGCATGGAACCTGACAAAGGCGGGGGATGGGGGCTGAAAATCTAACTCAAAGCATCTTTGATCTATATATTTATCTTTCTTAAAGCATAGAAAAATGAAACGAATCGATTTTTTGAAGAAAAGTGTTTTTGCCGTTATGGCGGGTGTACCTCTGATATCCCTGATGAGCTGTGGCGATGACGATGGCGATACACTCGATGATGATGGTGGCAGTGACGGCATGGTCAATTGCCTGGATAATGGTACGAGCACGAGTATCACGGCCAATCATGGACATACTTTAAGTGTATCAAAAGACGATGTGGCGGCTGGAGCTGAAAAGAGCTATTCTATCATTGGAAATTCTGGGCA
>JANQST010000213.1 GCA_028279155.1 Cyclobacteriaceae bacterium | reverse complement strand
ATCTTAGAAGGATTACTTTCCATTCGCTACCGCGTACAATACTTGGCGCTCAATTACAGTATCTTCATTATTTTGCTAAGCTTGGGTCTATTGATAATTGCTACCGTTCTTGCAGCCTATTTTCAGTGGCCCCACTATGATTTGGTACTAACATTTGCCGGCTTTCTTTTTATTATCTATAGGTTAGTATCGATTTTTTGGTTGCCATTTTATGATCCTTCATTTACGAAAGAAGTTCAACCTTCTCGTGCAACCAAAATAGTCTGGGGGATAGGTGAAACATTTCTAATTCTGGGGTTTTTGCGCTATTTCCTATACTTGGAAGGAGCTGCTTTACTATTGCTTTTAGGTACCTTGATGTTTGCATTTAGTATGCTTTTATTGGGTGTGAAATTTTCAACAAATCGATTGATGGGTGTGGTACTTGCGTTAGCATCAGGGTCGGCAATCATCTCAATTCTGTTTTTGACATTACGAATGGTGGGTACCTCCTGGTTTTTTTATACCGCCCTAGCACTTTCGTTAATTGTTTTTGTTTACTATCTCATAAATAAGACCAAGATCCATAGGCAAGTGATTGTTATTTTACTTGGGACTATTTTGCTTAGCTTCTACTGTTTTTCTCTTAATCTTAGGCATCGATTGATGTTACATCTTCAAACAGCTGATAGTGGAATAATCCAACCGATTGTTACATCGCTCAACATACTTTATTTCTTTGAAGCATTCGACGAACAGGACTCCTTTGACATTGTTATTGAAACCGGGCAATTGATTATTGATGTAGACAAAGGAACAATCAAAGCAAACTATGCTTCTAACTTAGTTGCCAATATCTATGTTGTTACGGAGTTTGATAAAGGAAACTCAGAGATTGCCAAAAGGGAAAATCTATTGAAGATGCTTCGATTAGCTGAGAAACTTGATCCTGATATTGAAGACAATGAGTATGATGAGGTTAAAAAATTTCTAGGTGTTGAATAGGGAATATGAATGGATGACCTACAGGAAAGTTAAGCGAACTCAAGTACCCCCTAATCAAAGAAAACGAAATGGATTACTACAAAACGAAGGAGTCTGTTGACGAATACATCAAAATGGCTGAGGGCCATAGTGGTGCTGCATTGATTGAAAAACTTAAAAAATTCCTTCCCAAAAAATCTTCCTTGCTTGAGTTGGGAACAGGCCCTGGGACGGATTGGAAATTGCTAAGCACAGATTACCTGGTGACAGGTTCAGACAATTCTGTTGAGTTTCTTAATCGTCTCATCGAAAGAGAACCTGATGCAGAATTTCTGGAGTTGAATGCAACAACAATTGATACGAATAAGAAATTCGATGGCATCTATTCAAACAAAGTGCTTCATCATCTCAATGATCAGGAGTTGGAGCATTCCATAGGAAGACAAACGGAAATACTGAACCCGGGTGGAGTTATTTGCCATTCCTTTTGGAAAGGAGAAGGTTCAGAAGTTTTCAAAGGTCTCTTTGTCAACAGTCACATGGAAAAAGATCTCATCACATATTTTGAACCATTCTTTGAAGTACTGTTGATAGAGTCTTATCCTGAGTTTGATGCAGATGATTCGATTCTGTTCATAGGCAGGAAGAAACATTAACTAAAAGATATCTGAATTGTTACTCTGTCTTTACCTCTTTCCTTGATATAAGGAGTGAGCAACAAAACCACATGATGTAGAAATGGTCGGAATGATCAGATACCTCAAGCCAATTTGATAAGTGTAATCGATTCCTGACATGCCTGAAATTGGAATTAAAATGATGATATCAAGAAGTAACGACAAAAACATCCACACAAAGCCCATGGTTAGTCCTTGACGCATAAAATTACTGTCGATCTTTTTGAAATTCTTGACCGTGGCTACAGAAGCAGCCAGGGAGAGCACCAAAATCATTATTGTTTTAAAAAGAAATACATCTGTAGCTAAGTTTCCGTTGGCATCATAAAATGCAGATCCTAGTAAAAATGGAGTTAGCCAAATAAGGAGCCCTGAAAGAAGCATGTGAACAATTGGTTTCATATTGGATTAGGTTTTACTTTTTGAATTAGCTCAAAAGTATTTGTCCGGAGGTACCAAAAA
This sequence comes from Cyclobacteriaceae bacterium, assembly GCA_028279155.1. Lineage (GTDB taxonomy): Bacteria > Bacteroidota > Bacteroidia > Cytophagales > Cyclobacteriaceae > Ekhidna. The sequence goes on along the minus strand of JANQST010000213.1, from coordinate 3,882 downwards.
TTGAACAAATGCGACGTGATTGTTTTAAAAATGAGTTGTAAGGAATCCGTTGATGATATTCCACATCTCTTTAGGCTTTTCCATCATCATAAAGTGAGATACATCGTCCCATACATGTAAATCAAGCTGCTTAACATGTTTTCGCAAATAGGCCTCTGATTCAGCATTCCATTCATGACTGTTGGCATGGAAAGCTAAAACAGGTAAATCAATACTCATATCAACTTCTTCTTGGGCTCGCATAGACTCTAGCTGACCTCTCAATACATACTTTGGTGTATTAAGAACTCCTTCATTGATCATGTCTGAATCTTTCTTTTTTAAGCAAAAATTCGTTGATTTTTCATTGAGTGATTTCATGTAATCCTCATAATCGGGTCGATCAAGAGTGGTTTTCATCCATTGGTAGATCGGTTCGGAAAGCACTTGTTTTAAACTTCCATCAACAATGATCAATGCATGCGTAAGCTCAGGAAACACGGAATAAAACTGTTTGGCAATCAGCACTCCAAAACTGTGAGCTACCAGGATTACTTTCTTCAATTTCAGATGATCGACAAGGTGCTTAAGGTTTGAAGCCCAGACCTCAATATTGTACTCAGTTTCAGGCTTCTCGCTTTTCCCATGCCCAAGTAGATCAAGTGTTACCAGGAATCTTGACTCCTGAGCTTCCTCAATCAATTGATTCCAGATTCGTTGGTCTGAGGAAGCACCGTGAACAAACATCAGTGCCTCTTCTTCGAACTTTCCATGTGTGGAATAAGAGATATCCCAATCTTCATACGTATAGATACTTTCCATGACCTAAATGTTTAAGTATAACTAACTGCCACAAATCTTGCCTCGAGGATAGAAAAAAAATTGAATGGAATCGCCATTCATTGATCGAACAGAGAATTTAACCTGCTTTCTTAATCACTTTTAGAATTCTCTTTCTTTTGGCTTCTGAATCAAGCTCATTAAGCCTATCATCCAACACGCTTAGAAAAGCAACTTTGTAATCTGTCGTTACGACACTCCCAATTCGCTCTGCATATTTTGGAAATTGGTTCAATGCACTGTTGGCTAAAAACTCAATCAGAATTGGAAGAATTGATTCGGAATGCTTTTCAATGGGAGAAAGCTTGACCAATATTTCTATCGCATGGTCCTTTGTAATAACAGATCCTATTTCAGCTGCAGATATTATTTCGGGCAAGCGAGAAAAAACCTGGTCCGGAACTTCCAGCGCAATACAGTCCAGGGCTGTCATGGCGCCCCATTGCAAACGATTGTCTTTACTTTTTAGCAATTCCAAAAAGGAAGATGCATAGGCTGATATAAGTCCGGGGTTTTGCGCTCCAATTTCATAAGCTACTTTGATACAATCTTTTCGAACCTTTAATGATCCGGTGTTCAATAATTGGAGGAGCGACTCAACAGCAACCGTATCCTTCCGTTCGACTATTTCCTTTGCAAGTTCCTGGTTGGGAACCTCATCCCTTCTGTTCATTGTTGAAGCCAGGCGTTGGACAATATCAGATGATTTCATTCGGTTGGTTGTGTTATCTGCTTTTTCGACTCAGTCATGTTAATTAAATGGTGTGTTCGACAAATGTCAAATCGAATTCCATCTCTTTGAAATACTTTCTGGGATTCAAGCTGGAGAATTGTTTGAATTCCCGAATGAAGTGTGCCTGATCAGCGTAGCCTGAATCCAACGCCAGTTGGCCCAAACTCTCATATTTTTTGTGCCTGTAGTTGTTCAAAGCATAATGAAACCTGATCATTCGGGAATACAATTTTGGAGAAATTCCGATCTTCTCGGCAAAAGATCTTTCCACTTGCCTGGTAGAATATCCCAGGTAGTCGCATAGATTTTCTATGGATGCTCGACCCTTATTTGAAATGAAGTAATGGATCGCTGCCTCAATTATTGGATCTCGTTTGTCAACACCCTTAGCAATTTTTTCAAGGGTGCTACATATTAGATCAAAGCGCATTTCATTACCAGAGGCCAACAAAATATCTTCTTCTAGTTTGGTGCTCTCAGAGCCAAACAACTTTTCGAGTTTTAGAACCTTGCCTGTAGTGAGTTTAGAACGTATGCCAAACAACTCGGGGATGGCGTACGGGTAAAAGTTGACTCCAAAGAGTTTAAAGCTTCCCGCGGTGACGATATCGATGGGTTTTGCAGATTGACCATAAAAGTGGCAAGCCGGAATAAATTCAGATTTGCGGGTGCGGGCAACATTTAGAAAACCTTTACCCATGTACTGAAACACCAGTTGCGGAAATGGATTGGCGAAAAACGAAAATTCCTTGAAATCCAGATACTCCTTTTCTTCAATCTCGGATTCGAGGGTCCAAATAGACTCCACAAAGGGATAGAGGGTGTCAGGTGGAGGTTCTCGATTGAATTTCATTTGAATCTAAATCTCTGCTAAGATCTAGTATTGCGAATAAATGGAATTGAACAAATACGACATTTTTCAAACAAAAATCTCAAATTTAAAAGCTGCAGGGCCGGTACCAGGGAAGTTTATGTCTTATTGGCTTTCTAACTTTTTTATAAGCTGAATGTTTTTTCGCTCTACAAATAATAACTCGTCTTCTGACACCGCATTCCTTTTCGGTTTGTACCAATCAATCTTAGAGAAATACTCTGACCATTTTTTAGTCTTAAAAGCATAGCCGTAAGCGGCAAACACTTCATTTCTCATTGTTGCGAGTTGATCGGCTGATAAACTTCTAAGTTCCTGTTCTGAATACAACTCATATGAGCATCTTTTATATTGTCTCGATGAATTTATCCTTTGAGTTCTGCTATTGACAAATCTACCCGCTGGGTTGATTCTATACTCCAAAACCTGAATGACTTCCTTAAGTGTAGAGTCAGTATCACAATCCGTATCTATGTCTATTTTATTGATGTAGATATTTAAGTCAGCTACGGCGATGAGATTTTTGTCTCTACTAAATGAGCAATCTGCTATTCCTCCCTCCACTGGGAGCTCGTCTATCCTTCTTCCGTTTGAACTAAAGGTGGTATAGTACTTGCCGAAACAATAACCACCTGCATAGCAGTTGGAAGTGTAAGATAGTAGAATGTAATTATCATTTTTAGCGAGAATTTTTTCGTAATTGAGTCGACCATCAAATAAATCGTAATCTACCTCAAAAAGTGATTTGGCTAGGTCTTTGGGAATTTCAGAACCTTGTGGCAATGAAAGTAAATGATCAAGATTTGCCTTAAGTTCTTGCTGACCTAAAAGACTGAACGAGTACAAAAACAGGATAAACAGAAACTTTATTTTCATAGCTGATTTCATATAACTAGTATATAATTAGCCTTATGCTTATCAATATCCTTTTCAAATATATCTTGCTTTGCGAAAGCGCAATTGCAAACCACGTTTAGGGAGAGATCCTTCATTCCTCAGGAAGACATACTTGTACGTTACCGCTAATTCTTAATTCTTAATTCTTAATTCCTAATTCTCTAAATAATCCTCTCTCACCGGGCTGAACACATCCATCAATTTGCAATCGGTGATGGCCACACCGGAATGCGGAACGTTGGAAGGGATAACGGCCACTTCACCTGGGCCTAATTGTTTGGTTTCTCCATCCACCGTGAGTTCGAAGGTACCCTCGATTACACTAGCTACTTGCTCATGATGATGAGCATGCTCTGGAAGAGCGCTTCCGGCAACCACATCCCAATAGGCAAACGTCATAGAATCTGAATGAAGAAAACGCGCAGTATAACCGGGCAGAATTTCCTTCTGCCCGATTGAGTCAATATCAATATATGCCATTGTTTATTTGCTTGGGATAACCGCCGTATCCATTGTTTCCCGGTTCTTCACATAGGTCTCCAACCATTGGTCCTGCTCCCAA
>JANQST010000209.1 GCA_028279155.1 Cyclobacteriaceae bacterium | reverse complement strand
AGACAAAAAAGTCACTGAGAAGTATCAAAGTAGAAGAAGCCATTACTTCGTCTTACTAAAACATTTTTAAAAATCTTTCATTGGGAAGCAAACAATATTGGGTAGAATATGGTTTGGTCAACATAAGTGTACAACAATGCCATTTTTCAGACAAAAATCTCAAATTAAAAAGTTGCAAGGTCGGTACGAAAAACTCCTTAAAGAATCGTATGAACTTGCTAAAGTTAGTCGGAATCAAAGTGACGCTAAACTCGTCGAAGCAGATAAGGTGCTAAAAGAGATGGAAGCAGTTAAGTTCTAAACGAATAACAAAAGCCCTCATACCTCTTCTATTCTTCCATTTACTAAAGTTTTCACATACACTTTTGCGCAAGTAAATACTTGCGTATATATTTGCAAGCAAGTACTTGCGTATTATGGAGCAACGTAGAGATATATTTCAGGCCATAGCAGACCCTACACGTCGGGAGATTCTTACAACACTTGTGGATCAACCAAAAAATCTGAACGCACTTGCCGATCAATTTTCAATTTCCAGGCAAGGCGTTTCATTGCATGTCAAGGTTTTGGAGGAGTGTGACATTATTTCTATTTCCAAAGAAGGGCGAGAACGATACTGCCACATTAAACCTGAGAAACTGTTGGAGATCATCGAATGGCTGGAGCCATTCAAACAACTCTGGCGAGATCGGTTTGATCAGCTGGATGACCTATTGAAAAACATTAAATAAACAAGATTAAAATGAGTAAGACCACATTTACTGAAAATTTAGAAGACAATCAATTGATTGCTGTTCGCGAATTCAACGCACCAATCGAGAAGGTTTGGAAAGCCTGGAGTGATCCTGATATTATGTGTCAATGGTGGGCGCCTCAGCCCTACATCTGCAAAATTGACCACATGGACTTCAGGGAAGGTGGTTACTGGATTTATAACATGATCGGTCCGGAAGGAGATGAGCACAGAGGTCGGATGGATTTTGTGAAAATGAAAGAACTTGAAATGTTTGAAGCGGAAGATTATTTCTGTGATGAAAACGGAGAAAAAGCAGGAGATATTCCTCCGATGCAATTAGAAGTAACTTTCGAAGCATCAGGAGGCACAACTACGATTACCTCTACAACTACATTCGCTTCGCCTGAAGCATTCAAGCAAATGGCAGAAATGGGTGCTGCAGAAGGATGGGAGTTGGCCATGAACCAATTGGAAGAACTGTTAAAGTAAGACCATGAAATTCTTAATAATCAGTTGTTTCATTGTTTGTTCTATTCAAATGAGAGCACAAGATCAGCTTTCATATCCGAGCAGTACATTTTGCTTGCCTGTTGCAGAGCTTGAACGTTCAATTGAATGGTATAAGCAATTGCTAGGTGAGATTGATTATTTTTCACCTGCAGATGGTATCATAGAGTTTGCTCTCAATGATAACACCTGGCTGCAACTGTTCGAGGGAGAGTTGTCTTCAAGCTCGGTTTTGAGGTTGGAAGTAAAAGATATTGAGTTTCAATACAAGCGATTGAAAAACCTTAAGCTATCCCCAACTGAAATTGAGTTGGTTCCAAATGTGGTTTCCTATTTTGACTTTAAAGATCCCGATGGAAATCAACTGAGTTTTTACAAGCTAGAGATCAATTAAAGCTTAATGTTATAATTGAACATGTTGTTCTTATGTCTTTAACCAAGAAGATCACACGTCCATCGAATTGATTTCGATTCCTTGAGGATTTTAAGCATCTTTCAGGAAGAGTTTCTTGCTGATGAAACGCTTACAGACCATATTTCTATTCTTTATTCTTTCTGGTTGTTCTCAAATAGAATTACATAACAGTGAAGTATATACAATCGTTGAAGAATCTTCGTCATATCCCGGAGGTCTTCACGCTTGGTATAGCTACATAAAAGAGGAAATGAATTATCCTCGTCAGGCAATTAGAATGGGAATTGAGGGCAGAGTTTTTGTTCAATTCGTCGTAGAAAAAGATGGGTATCTCTCCAATATTCACGTTGTTGAAAGAATTGGTGCTGGGTGCGATGAAGAAGCGCAAAGGATTGTTCAGAATTCTGGTAAATGGAATCCTGCCAAAATGGGAGGTCAGCCCGTCAGACATCAATTGATCCTCCCAATTCTATTTAAGCTGCCTGATTAATTATTGACAGTAGGTTGGATTCTCTTATTGATCTTGTTTAACTGGAACCTGTTCAAGTCGAACTACCTGTGAGGCCGAAAAGTATCCAAAACCTTCATTGCTGATATTTCCAACAACAACTCCCGGGATAAAACCGAAAGGCCCCAATCCCCTCCATTCTGTTTCTGAAAGGACCGACCTCACAAAAGCATAATGCTCAGGCGTCATCGAATAATATTCTTCAATGATTGTAGTTCCCGGAAAGGAGAGACGTGATTCGTTTGTTTCGCCATAAGCAAAAATGGCAGGAGGCTCCAGACCCGGATGCATGTAGTAGGAGGTGTCGGAAACAACAAAATTATTCATCTCTAATTCATGCAGTAGCCATCGAGGAGCCTCATAACCAGAGGCAATCAAAGAATCTGCATTATCAGGGATTCGTACCGATACCTGGTACCTGGCCGGAACTTCGGATCCAAAATTGGAAGGGTATATAAATTGCAAAACTTCTCTTGCGGGTTGATTGGGAGGTGAAAAAATTACGGAGCGAACTTCAACCGGATCCGGAACAAATTCAAGCGGAATAAGATCCGCATTCGCTTCATAGATTTCTTCATCAATTATTACCTGAAGCAGGTATCTTTCTCCTACAACGCCAAAGGCAGAGGAATCCGTCTGATAAACACCTGGAGATACTTCCCTAAGAATATATGACCTTGAATCACTTTCAATTGAGACCACCGCTCCAGGAACAGGTTCCGATTGGGAGTCGACAATAACCGGCTGTGTTCTCGAAACGTACACAGTATGTGCAGTAGTATCTGTAGTGATTTCTCCTTCGATCACAATCCTTCCAGTCGATTCATTGTCTCCGGGCCATTCTATCGTTTCGATACAAGAAACAAGCAAGATTAGGAATAGATAAGATAGATTTTTCATTGACTTTAAAATTTGAAATTATAGGTGACACTCGGAATGATTCCGAAAAACGAGAGCTTATGGAATGCAGATCGATCCTTGTTTTTAACAAGATCAATGTCTGCCAATTCAGAAGTCACAAAAACGCTTGCTGCATTTTTCCTGGAATAGACATTGTACAATGAGAAATTCCATGAGCTTTGATTTTTACGTCCTGGTTTTTCCTTTGGATAAAGGGTGAAGGACACATCCAATCGATGGTAGTCCGGCAAACGACCAGAGTTCTTGGTTCCATATATCGGCACTATGTATCCATCATACCGAAATGTCTCTTCGGGAAGCGTTACGGGACGACCACTTGTGAAATTCCAGTTGGCAGAAAATTCCCATCGGGTACTAAGGGAATAATTACCAACTACTGAGACTGTATGTGGCTGATCAAACAGAGCTGGGTATTCTTGAAAATTGTTGATCCCTTCGATTTTCCGTTTGGCCCTGGAGTAGTTATACGAAATCCAACCATTGAGCCGCCCGTTTTTTCTTAAAGACATTTCAAAACCGTAAGCGTATCCCATACCTGTTCTTAAGGAAGCCTCCAATTCACGGTTCATGATCAGCGTGGAATGGTCGACATAATCCACCTGATTTTGAAGTCGTTTGTAATAAACTTCGGTAGAAAGTTCATACATATTCTTCCGGAAATTTTTGAAGTACCCAACACTGAGTTGGTCTGATATCTGGGGTTTAATTTGGTTTGTTGAAGGGTACCAGATGTCAAATACGTTTAAGCCCAGGGACAAATTAGAAAGCAATTGTATGTATTGACGATTTCTGTTGTAGCTAAACTTTAAAGAGTTTTCGGATCCAAGAAGGTAACGTACGCTGAATCTTGGCTCAAAACCCTGGTAAGTTTTGTATACCCCATTGCCACTAGTTTGCACTTCATCGGTAATGTTGAAATCATTATCATAACTGTAGAGTGTGGTTGACCCGAATAATTGATAGAGCGAATACCGGAGCCCTGAGTTCAGTCGCAACCGATCACTGATCTCAAGGTCTGAACTGAAGTATACCGCACTTTCAAGGGACTTTTTGTTGGGTACCCCCGATGAGGGATCCTCATCCGATTGTCCGGGCACAAATTGATGCAGTGTGGTTTGTAATCCAATCTTCATGAGATGTTTTGGATTAACGTAAAAATCCAGGTCTTCTTTAAATGTGATGTCTTCTACTTTCGACCTCCAATTGAAAGCTGAATTTTCATCAGACAGATCTATCAGGTAATCGTATTTGCTATATAGCAACGTTGTATTGGAAAAAAGGCGGTCGTTGAATAGGTGATTCCAGCGGAAAGTTCCGGTGGCATTTCCCCAGTCAATAACATATTGAAGCGCCAGGATTTTGTTCAGATCACGGCCAAAATACCCGGACAGATAGATTCGATTTTTATCATTTAATCTGTAACTAAGTTTAGCATTGAGATCATAAAAATAGATGCGTGTTTCTCGGGTGAACTCATCATTAGAAAATCGCAGAAACTGATCCAGGTAGGTTCTCCTGGCAGAGAGGATAAAGGAACTCTTTTCTTTTACAATCGGGCCTTCCGCGGTGAGTCGACTTGAGGTAATACCGATCCCACCAGCAAGATGATAATTTGAATCATCACCGTCTTTCATGCGGATATCCAAAAGCGAAGACAACCTACCACCAAACTGCGCTGGAATGTGGCCCCTGTAAAATTGCATGTAATTGAGTGCGTCAGGGTTAAAAACTGATAAAAAACCCATCATGTGCGAAGCATTGTATACGGTAGCTTCATCCAGTTGAATGAGGTTGTGATCAGCATTGCCTCCTCGTACGTAGAAATTAGTGGAACCCTCGCCGCTAATATTAACACCTGGTAGCAATTGGATAGATTTGATCGGATCAACTTCGCCAAATAACGCAGGCATTTTTCGGACAGCGGCTATGTCAATTGTATTTTTCCCCAGATCACTCGAACGATAGTTATGATCCGGCTCCAGAAGGTAGCTGCTAGACTCGACAACTACTTCCTCCAGTTGTGTGGAAGAAGGTACAAGATCAAAATCAAACGATAGTTGACCGTCCAATTCTATCTCTCTGCTCTCCGTTTGATACCCAATATAAGAGATAATAAATCGATACCGTCCAGACGGGATCGTAAGGGAATAAAAGCCGTACAGGTTAGATATTACGCCATAGGATTGGGTGTCGTCTTCTAAAGATTGTAGCCTAATTGTCGCTCCAATCAATGTTTCACCCGATGAAGCTTCTTGTATTACACCTTTTATGATTGCTTGTCCTTTTTCTGCTTGTTTCTTTAAAATCAATACTTTTTTATTCCTGACCTTTAAGGATATGGGTAGATCATCAAGAATGATGTCTAAGAACTCCCCAAGTGTACCTGTTGTTTTCTTCAACTCCACGTTTTCCTTGGCACGTATAAAATTTGGATTATAGGAGAATTCAATTCCTGTTACCTGACGTATGTCATTCAATAATTCACCTCGGGTACCTGAAGTCTTTTTGAGGGAAAACCGGGTTTGTAAAAGATCCTGAGCTGAGACACTCAAGGAAATAAGGATGATCAATAATGTGAATAGAGAGATTCTTATTAGCATTTTTTGTTTTTGATATTTTGACCTTTGAGAAATAATTAGTTGCAACCGCTTCCCTTCACCAGGTAGCCATTGTTGTTGTCCTTGCTCCACTCGAGATTAAGTACCAGCGTGAGTTCATCGAGGAGATCTTCAATGGATTCATTTTTGAAAGAGGAAGTGAAGGTGCAGTTTTCTGAAATTACCTGCTTACGGATTTCAACTTCATAATGCCTTTTCAGATCATCGATAACCGACTGTAGAGGAGCATTCTCAAATTGTAGCGTGCCGGTTTTCCAGGATAAAATATTGGGATTGGAAAAGGAGCCTTTTGTTAAGTTATCATTCTTGACAACCCCTTTTTCATTTGCTTCTATCAACAATGACTCATTATTCGATTCCATACGAACGGTGCCCTCAACCACGGAAACCACCGAGGAATCCCGATACGTCAGGTAATTGAAAGAGGTTCCTACAACCTTGATTCGGTTGCCATATTTCGACTGGATAATAAACGGACGATCAGCATCAGGACTAATCTCAAAAAAACCTTCTCCCAGTAGGTTAACGACTCGAACATCAGAATCGAAATTTTGAGGATATCTGAGTTGACTGTTCTTATTTAACCAAACTTTGGAGCCATCTTCAAGAGTAATGGAGCTTATTTCACCGGATAGCCTTTTGAATTCGATTAGACCCTGGTTGCTAAACTGCTGATAAATGAAAGCACCTACCAATGCCAGGATGGAAATACTGGCAGCTACTTTTATTGTTGAAAGCGATAGCCATTTTGACTTTTTGATTTTGCCTTTATTGATCTCGTTCTCGATTGCCTGCCAGGCATTTTCAGTGTCAAACAATGGGTCTTTATCCATCATTGATTGATATTGCTTCCATAGTTTGGCTATCTCGTTATAGATAACGATGTTGTAGTCATCGCGCTTTTTCCAACTATCTATCTGATGTAATTCATCTTCGGAGGCTTCCCCTTTTAATGCCTTACCAATTAAGGCATATATTTCTTGTGCCATACGACTTTTTCTTTTGCTCTATTTACTTAGACAGAAAAGCCGGTCTTTTGTCCCAAGCCCTAGGAAAAAAAAAGTAGACAGGTAAGCAACGGGAAGAATTCAACAAGTAGATTCATGTAAGATGTGAGGTGATCTCGCAGTTGTTTTAGAGCAGTTCCCAACTGATTGTCAACGGTCTTTTTTGTAATTCCTAAATGTTTGGCAATCTCACTATTGGACATACTTTCAAACAAACTCAATGAGAATATTACCCTTCTTTGCGGAGATAAATGATCAAGCGCTTTTTTGAGATTTCCTTCTAACTCATTCAATGCTATTGCATCGTCGGTTGTATTTACACCACTTCCTTCAGGAAGGACTACAGGATCAATCAGAAGTAGATTTTTGTGCTTTTCAAGGTAATTAAGAGAAGCGTTTACGACTGCACGGTTGAAATACGCCTTTGGGCTACTAATAGCCAGTGACTCTCCTTTTTTCCAGACATTGATAAATACATCATGTATGACGTCTTCAGCAGCTTCACTATTACCTAAAATGTGAAATGCCTTCCTTTTAAGCGGTTCATAGTTTTCAAAGAAAATTGCCTTAATATCTTCCTTATCAAAGGAGTTCATACTTTACGTTACGTCATTTCAATGGATATAGACGTTTATTTTTTTCATTGGATTATCTTCTTTTGAAATATTTGGTGAATAGGTTGAAAGAAAATGTATGGAGACTATATTATTTTTTGATCAAATTGGCATTTGAGTAGCTTGTGACCAACACTATTCTAAATTTTGGAAATGAGAAGTGATTCCCACTATGATTTATATGAGCCCAGCTCTGAACGAAAGTCCAAGGCCGGTTGCTTTTACATTCTACTTGGACTAATTGTAATTGCCATGATTGTGATGATAGCGACGGATACTTTTCTTTGGTAGCCGTTACATATTGTAATATTTCTGAATCCGCTTCCTTACATACAGAAAACGAATGACACCAATCAATAAAAGCAAAATTGCTGCTCCCAGAAAGATGTAGCCCAAGACCTCAATGCTTTGAAGAATTTCGATTTTTATAATAGTTAGTCCTGAAGCAAAAACAACCACAAAAGTTCTGAAGTAAGCGAGAAAAGTTCTTTCGTTTGCCAACCTTGTTCTTTCAAGTGCCAACCAATCTGTTTTATTTAATTCTTCCATGATAGAGCGACAAGTTTTTGATTAATTCTCTTTGTTTAGAATATAGTTAGTAGCAGTCATTGAATGAATCTTTATCGTATTGAAAATTGGTGTATCCAGATCATTTTCATCGATCATCAAAGGAAATTCTGTACAGCCTAAAACCACACCTTCAGCACCTAAGTCAGTCATCTTTTTAATACAATCCAAAACATATGATTTAGATGAAGGAATGACTTTCCCAAATGTCAATTCCTCCCGGATGATTCTATGAAGTTCTTCAATGACCTGTGGATCATCGGGAGTTAGAACTTCAATATTGTTTTTTGAGATCCGTCCTGTTACAAAATCTTCCTCCATGGAAAATTTAGTGCCGAGGAAAGAAACTTTGTTGAGACCCATTTTCAGAATTTCATTGGCTGTTGCGTCAGCAATATGAAGGATTGGGACCTCTAGTTGCTGTTCTACGATATCAAAGACTTTGTGCGGTGTATTTGCACACAATATGATGGCCTCAGCCCCAGCTTTTTGGAGCCTTGTTCCACCATCCACTATTAATTCAGCAATCTTATCCCACGTATCTTCTCTTTGGTATTGGTGAACCAAGGCTTGATTAAGGTTGAATAATAACAGTGGAGGGTTTGTGTTGTCTTCGAAATGCTCATTTACGGACTGATTTATACTGGCATAATACTCAATCGTTGAATGCCATGAAGTTCCACCAATTAATCCAAGTCTTTTCATGATCCTGCAAATTTGGAACGAAATCGGAGAGTTCAAAATTTGTGAATCAAGATTTAAGATTCAGTGGTGGCTATGAAACCGATGTTATTCTTTTACTAGAGTTGACAACCAGGTAACACTACGGACTCCGGTCATAGGAAAGGCAGACTGGTGGTTGCCTTCCACGACTACATGATCTACACGCAAATTTTCATCCTTTTTGTTTTTTAACGTGGCTACAAACGTGTAGACAATAGGACTTAATTTTTCTTCAAGGGTGCCGTTAGAGATAAAGACATTGGCATTTAAGTTTTTGTTTGACGCTAGTTCAGTAAGGTATGGAATATCCCTCCAAAGTGACGGACTTCCCACAATGTAGTTTTTGAAAGTATCCGGTTGGGCCATCAATACATATGCACCGAATAAACCACCCGCTGAATACCCAAAATAGCTGCGATTTTCAGGAATGGTTCTATAGTTGGCTTCAACAAACTTGAATACATCACCTCGTATGAAGTCAAGATGTTTGCTGGCCTGTCCAAGTTGATGCTTTGCCTGGATTTCAGGGTTGGTTGTTGGACTTACTGAATAATCTCGGTGTCTGCTTACATGTTCTCCAATCTCTTCAACAAGTGCTTCATCAATATCCTTCTGCCAGGAAATCCCGACTAAAATGATATTTTCAATTATATACTCGGTGGAGGCCGATAAGATTTCGACATGCCAGAGCGCATCGGTATAATAAAGTACTGGATACTGCGTGTCCTCATTTTCCCAGTATCCCTCAGGCAGCTTGATATATAGCTCGTATTGTCGCTGATTCTTTGTGTCCTTTATGGGGACTACCTGTACCTTTTGTAGTTCCAGGTTGGAATTTTCAGTTGATCGATTGTCATTGTTTTCTTGTGCATAAACCGCATGGAGAGATAGTGCGAAAATGAATAGTAAGGCTCTCGTTTTCATGTTCATCTTATTGATTATTCTCAGTTCTCAGTTGCTCAATGATTTGCGCATCGACCCAGTAGATATCTATATTGTCATTTTCGGTATCTATACCTCTGTTGAAGAGCATGTACTTGCCGTCTGATGTAACGCTCGCATAGGCCTCCCATTTGTCTGTGTTTACCTGGGTTCCCATATTGATGGCAGGACCCCACGTACCATCTGTTTGTTTGAAGCTGATGTAGAGATCCGAATCACCAAAACCCTCTTCACGCTTACTATCCCAAATAAGGTAACTTTCGTCAGGGGCGATGAAAGGGTGCGCAGTGAATTTACCCGTGTTAACAATTGGACCCATCCTTTTTGGCGCTTGTCGTATGCCGTTCTCAATGTATGAGATTCTGATCACATCCTTGGATTTGTAGTCATCAAACACGTACGTTCCTTCTGCAGAAGCCGTCAAACGCATGATGCCCCAGTCTTCACGGTCAAACATTGGCCCAAGGCTTTTGCGCTCTGACCATCCGTCCCCAACGCGATCTTTGTAGCCTTCTGCCATGTGCATGCGTGAGCCATCAGGAGAGAGGTTGACCTCTCCTCTACGTCTGAACTCAATGTATTTCTTCCAGACATTGTTTTCCATGCGGAAGCCGATGACCATCGGGCGAAATGGCTCGTCAGGGGAGGTGGTAAAGTAAAATTCCCGCAAATCCGGAGCGAAAACACCCTCTACTTCCCAACCATCGGTAGAGATGATCCCAGGAGAAAACGGTTCCGCTATCATTCCCGGAGGTTCCTGCCCCATATACGGGCCTTCTAATAACGGAAAATCTCGATCGATTGAACTGCTTTCTTGAGCAAAGACCGTCAGGGTCGAGAATAAACTTGCTGATAGGAGCATTTTTGTGATTCGAAGAATGCTATTCATAGTGTTGGTAAAATGGAGGATCATAAAAGAGTAATTGGATTTTTTGAAGGCTTAAACAGCAATGGTTCAGTCCAGGTTGTTGATGTTGGTTGAATTTCTCGCCAACTGCTCTACATATGAATGAACGACTCTGACAGACAGAAACCTGATCAAATGAAGCAGAACAACCGAATACCTTCACTAGATAATTGCAAAGGAACAAGTCGTAAAATGGCCTATGTTCGAATCATTTCGTAAGCTTACACTTTAAGTATATGAAACCTTCACTTCATTTAATTTGGGTATGCCTCTTATTGCTGACCGCTTGCGCTCAGCGTCCGGTGTTCGAGAAGAACAAGACGGTATATCGCATTGGAGATGTACCGGAATGGGCTGATATGCAGTTTGATGATGAGAGCTGGCAGCAAAGACCCAGGTGGGTTCCGGATGGTCAGATTTTCTGGTCAAGAACACGAATTGATATTCTGGAAGAAACAGAAGCACTCCATCCGTATGGCATCCGGTTGGAAGTTTATGGAGAGTATGAAGTTTTTTGGGATGGAATATTGATTGGTAAAAACGGGAACCCGGGACAGGAAGCTGTTCTCCCACCTGAAGGCAAACTGTGGACTACATTCAGTATTCCGACTAAACTGACTGACAAAGGTGAACATCTTCTCGCCATTCGAACAAGCCTTTACTATTACCCGGACCATACAGCGATCTATTCCCTGGAGATTGATCATTATGATGAACTGCTGACGGACAAGCTCATTGAAACCTCTTACATGCACATTTTTGCAGGAGCGTTCCTCATCACCTCAATTTACTTCCTCTTCCTCTTCCTGGGGAACAAAAAGGAATATCCGATGCTGATCTTCAGCATTAGCTGTTTTCTCTTCTTTGTCCTGATATTGACAGAGTTTATCAAAACAAATGTGTCAATTCACTACAGTGATCATGTGACACGACTGGAAATTATTGGATTTCTGATGTTTGGAATTTCATTTCTGATTCCTTTCTACTTTTCCAGGCAGTTTCCTTTCCCAAGGCGAAAACTTGTATTGATCTTGTATGCAGGTGTTCTGCTGTTTGTCTTTCTTATCAGACATCATTACTTCAACTTCACCGCTCGCAATATGGCATTGAGCATGTGGCTCTTTTCTTTCGGAATCGTAGTTTATGGCACCTACAAAAAGAAAAAAGGCGCTCGTCTTGTACTACTAACTCTTTTGCTATGTATCGTGCTCCCTTTTCTTATTCCTTTTACCAAAGGGCTTTACGCTGGTTTTGGATTGATCCTGCTGAGCATGTTCTATTTGCTTTCCCTTAGTATCAAAGAGCAACGTATAGCCTATGAAAACTCGTTGGTGCAATCCACACGCCTGCGATTGGAGTTGTTAAAGAAAAATATCCAACCTCACGTGCTGATGAACACTTTGACCTCCTTGATCGACTGGGTAGAAGAAGCTCCGAAGAAAGGTGTTTTGTTTATTGAATCGTTATCCAGGGAATTTGATTTGTTCAATCAAATTGAAAATGAAAAGCTGATACCCATCACCCAGGAAATAGCACTTTGTAAAACGCATCTCGAAATCATGGAGTACCGAAAAGAAATCAACTATTCCTGGGACGATGAGGGAATAGATCCAAATGAGAAAGTACCTCCTGCCATTCTTCATACCCTCCTGGAAAATGGGATTACACACAGCATGCCCCATGAGGATAATAGCATCAGATTCAAATTGATCTTTGAATCGAACGATCAATCCAAGTGTTATACCTTTTTGACATTTGCTGGTGGGGCTAGGAAAATGAGTAGAGAAGAAGGAACGGGCTTGAAGTACATTAAGGCCCGACTGACTGAAAGTTACGATACGAAATGGGAGCTAACTTCCGAATCAGAAGAGCATGGATGGAGAAATGTAATCAAAATATTTGCGTAGAAAATGAATGTACTAATCGTTGAAGATGAGTCCAGGATAGCCAAG
>JANQST010000158.1 GCA_028279155.1 Cyclobacteriaceae bacterium | reverse complement strand
ATTGTGGTGGATCCTGCTCCCAGGATAGTCACTTCGTTACCTGTTATCTCAGCCACAGAACTGTTGGAGCTAACATATACAACTTCAAGCCCGGAGGATGCTATCGCATTAAGTTGGAATTTATCATCTCCAAACGTTTTAACAGCTAGTGCCTCAAATGTGATCGACTGATCATCCTTTTCGGTTACTTCAAATGTCTGAATTACAGAACTTGCCGCATTGTAATTTGAATTACCATCCTGTGAGGCTTCTACTGTTACTGTCCCTTCTCCAGTGGTTGTTAAGGTATTACCACTTAAAGTTGCTGGGCCACTAACTGCAAATTCTACAGATAGGGTACTACTGGCTGTAGCCACAAGGCTTATTGATACTCCAACTCCTGTGTTATCCAATTCTGAAAATGTAATTGTCTGGTCCGCTTTATTTATTGTGAGAATTTGAGAAACACTTTCAGCAGCTTGGTAATCTACATCACCGCTTTGACTCGCTGTAATCGTTGTGCTTCCAGCACCTTTGATGGTAACAACACTTCCCGAAATTTCAGCAACTGATAAATCAGAACTGGAATAGCTCACCGGCAAGCCAGAATTACTTGAACCAGCCAATTCAAAAGGCGAATCGCCATAAATTTTATTATCCAAAGCAGTAAAAGTGATCTCTTGAGGGTCTTTAGTATCATCGATGATTAAGAAGCTTATTTCTTCTTCAGCTGACAGGTAGGTGTCTGTCTCTTCGACTGATGCTTCTATCACTACTTCTCCTTCCCCAGTGAATGTTACTTCATAAGATGTCGGACCAATGTCAATAACTGTGGCAGGGCCACTCCTGACACTCACTGTCAATATATTTCCTGGATCGGTGGTTACATCAAAAGTCACACTTCCATCACTAAGATTTTGATCAGTAATGCTTGTTGGATCAAACGTTATTGTTTGTTCTGCTTTATTAACTGTGATCGTCTGATCAATAGAAGTGGCTGAATGGTAGTTGTCATTCCCAGGTTGACTTGCGGTAATCGTTGCTGTCCCGACACCATTTACTTCAAGTTTGCCCTCATCAATTGAAGCAACAGAAGTGTTGGAAGAAATATAAGTCACTTCCAACCCACTTGATGAAGTTCCATTTAGAGTAAATGAAGGATCACCAATGGTTTTAATGGCATCAGCACCCAATTCGAAGGTTAGTGTCTGATCTGCTTTCGAAACACTTAATGTTTGCTGTACTTCAATCGCCGGATTATAGTCATCATTTCCCAATTGTGTTGCTAAGATCGTAGTAGATCCAGCCCCAACTATTGAAACTGTGCTTCCCGAAATGGTTGCAACTGATTCATCCGAACTTGAAAAGCCAACAACTAATCCAGAACTAGCGCTTGCAGTTAATATGAAAGGATCATCACCGAATGTTCGGTCTGCAAGAACACCAAAGGTGATTGTCTGATCTTGCTTGGAAGCATCAGATACTGAAAAGCTTTGTTCTGCTTCGGCCGAATTAAAATCATCGTCACCTAGCTGAAAGGCGCGTACGTTTACAGTGCCTGTTCCAGTCAGTGTAAGTGTTGAACCCAAGACTGTGGCTGGACCAGAAAGAACTTCATATTCAACCGTTAGTCCTGAATTGGAACTTGCCGAGAGTGCTATTGTCCCAACACTAATGTCAACATCAGAAATTGGATCAAGTGTTACAACCTGATCCGCTTTTTCAACTGTTAACAATTGATCAGCAGTTGCAGCCGCTAAAAAGTTGTCGTTCCCTGATTGATCAGCACTGATGGTGCACGTTCCCGCTCCAACAATTGTCACCGTATTGCTAGAAACAGTAGCAACACTTTCATCGGAGCTTGAAAATGATATGGATAAGCCGCTTGATGAATTTGCTGTTAAATCGAAGTTCGAATCTCCGAAAGTCTTGGATGGTAGACTCTCAAAAGTGATGTTTTGACTAGCCTTATTTATTGTTAAGGTTTGCTGGACATCAGGAGCTGCGTTGTAATCATTGTTTCCAGTTTGCGACGCAATAATGTTGGTTGTTCCTGCACCTACAATGGTGACCGTGTTACCGCTAACAGTTGCAACTCCAGCATCCGTGCTGAAATAAGTAACAGCCAAACCACTGGAACTAGTACCATCAAGGTCAAAATTCAAATCTCCAAAAGTCTTGGATGAAAGTGCATCAAACATAATCGTTTGATCTCCTTTTTCTACTGTCAGCGTTTGCGATTTCTGACCTGCAGCTTCATAGTTTTCATTTCCAGACTGGTTAGCAGTTATCAAGGTAGATCCTGTACCAACAATGGTAACTGTACTTCCAGAAACGGTAGCAACAGCCTCGTTACCACTCGCATATTCGATTGGAAGTCCGGATGTTGAAGTGGCAGTAAGTTCGAATGGAGGATCACCAAATTGCTTCGATCCTGCTAGATTAAAAGTGATAAACTGTGATGCCTTTTCAACAGTGATACTTATGTCATTCGTTTGAGGATGATAAATACCATTTCCCGTCTGTGTAGCAGTAATTGTTGCTGAACCAACCCCCTGAATTGTGGCGATTCCTCCCTCAATCGTAATGACATCTTCATTGTCAATGTCAATAGTTACCGGTAACCCAGAAGTGGCTGTTGGGTTTATATCGAAGGGCCCTTCTCCAAATGTCGCATTTCCTGGAATATCCGTATTGAATGAAATGGTCTGCACTACTTTCATTACCGTTAACTCCCTGGACACATCTTCTGCCGGATTGTAATTCTGATTTCCGCCCTGAGAAGCAACAATCATCGTCTCCCCTCCTGATACAATGGAAACGGTAGTGCCGCTCACGGTCGCAACTGCCGGATTTGTACTTGAAAATGTCACAGGTTCTCCTGATTCAGCTGTAGCTGAAATCTCAAAGTCATCTGCATTGGCAAAAACCGGTGACAGACTAAAAAATGTTATTAGCTGGTCATCCTTGGATACAGTAAGCTCTGACGAGGCGGATGCCGCTTCATAGGTATCATTACCTGGTTGCGTAGCAGTAAACGTAGCAGTTCCCGCACCAACAATTCCAATGGTCACCCAGTAAAACCCACTACTTCCGGATACATTTTCAATGATAAAGATGCTTTCATCTGAACTTTCAAAATTCATCTCGTCTAAGCCGGTACTATTAAGCACTTGGAAGGGAGTCGCACTTTGGTTAAATGTGTAACTATTCCCAGTTAAATCCGGCACAGTGACATTTTGAGGTAACTTGCTAATTGTTACTTCTTGACTAACATCCGGGGCAGGGTTGAAAAGGCTATTGCCCGCTTGTGATGCGGTGATCGTAACTGTTCCAGCACCTTCGATGTTTACAATTGAACCGCTGATAGTAGCAACTGATTCATCGGAACTAGAAAAGGTGACTTCTAAGGTAGAAGTAGCATCAGCGCTAACAGCAAAGCTATTGTTGTTTACTGTGTAGCTACCGGTGATTTCATTGAAATCAATGGTTTGATCTCCTTTTAAAACGGTAAGGTTTTGATTAACATCGGGGGCAGCGTTGTAATCTGTATTTCCGGACTGAGATGCTGTTATGGTGGCTGTACCTACTCCAACAGGGTGCGCCTGTCCATTGTTTATAGTTACAATGGATGTGTTTGAACTTGAATAAGAGACATTCAATCCTGAAGATGCCGTAGCTGTTAAATCCACAGCTCCATCCGAGTATTTAATATCGCTAAATGCACCAAATGAGATGGTCTGATCAGCTTTATCCACTGTTAGTGTTTGCTGTACTAATGGGGCCGCATTATAATCGTCATCTCCCGTTTGAGAGGCGGTTATGGTAGTTGACCCCGCTCCAACAATTGTGACTGTATTTCCAGAAATCGTGGCAATGGAGGTATTGCTACTTGAAAATGACACTGGTAGGCCGGAGGTAGCTGTAGCGGACAGATCGAAGGTTGGATCTCCCAAGGCGACCGATGGCAAAGGGTCAAATGAGATGGTTTGATCACTTTTGATAAAAATAGAGACGGGAACACTTTCTTCCCCTGAACAGGGATTAACAGCTCGGACAGACACTTCTCCAGGATCATCTCCTATATCAAATGTTGCTCTAGGACCCTCGTACTCTATTAACTCCCAGTCAGCTGGATATGACCAAACAAAATAGTATTGGCCATATTGAGGGTTACCTGATATGTTAGAAGGAATGAACGTATTTCCTCCACCTATCAACATGGTTTGAGCAGAAAAAAAAGTATTGAATTCATCAATGGTATTGTCGAAGCAGTTACAACCTGCCAATCCCAAAATATCTGTTTCAAAAACATCCGGTGTTTCACCACTCACAGGTTCTCCTGAAGCATCCATACCTTGAAATCGAATTCTTACATGAACATTCTGATAGGTGAAATACAAACCGATCCCCCTGAAAAGATCCGTTGCACCTACACGATTGAGTCTTATATTTTCAGAAATATCCGGAACACCACCAGACGCATCTGAACCGCACCCATCATTTAATGCACTGTAATACGTAATCGTCGCATCGAAATAGGAAACGCTGGGATTTGTAGAAGTAACACTCAAAGTGATTTCATCTCCAAATGGGTCGAATGATGGCTGGAGGACCTTTGGCTGTGCAGCAAGAGCCACACATATCAAGACAAATAATACAGCTAGTAAATTTTTCATGGCAGCTAGAAGTTTGATTTTCACATTCAAAATCGATCAAACTTTGCTGCCTAACCAGAGTCTTCTAGTGAACGACAGAAATACTAAAGTGAATGACGGTTAGAGTATAGAGAGGTCTTTTAGGAGGTTTTCACGGTAAGATCGTCCAACTGGTATCTTGATTTCTCCTATGAACAGGTACCCTTCTGAAATGCTTGAAATTTTGCGAAAATTAACCAGGTACGATTTGTGACTCCTCATGAATCCTTTCCCTTGAAGTTTCTCCTCAACACTTTTTAAAGTGTGAGTTACAACATATTTTCTGTCCTGAGCAAAAATGTTCGAATAGTTATTGTCACTTTCCGCATAGAGAATATCATTTGTTTCTATTGCTTTCAATTCTCCCTTGTCTCTCACAAAGAATTTTTCTTCTGATGGAGTCGGTTTGGACTTGTTTTTAGAGAGCGCTAAGTGAATATTGGCTACCAAATCTCCTTCATCATACGGCTTCACTATATAACCCCAGGGATGCGTTTCTTGAGCACGGCTGAGCGTGTTCTTGTCGTAATAGGAAGTAAGAAAAATAAAGGGTTTCTGAAATTGTCTATTAACCTGATTGGCTAACCAGATGCCATCTCGATCCCCTTCGATGTTCACATCCAACAACAACAAATCAACAGGATTACTTTCAAGATGATCCAGGGCATCCAAAGAGTTGTCAACTATTTCACTTATTGTGTACCCATTCCTTTCAAGGATCATGGCAATATCATCAGCAATGATAGGCTCATCTTCAACAATGAGAATAGTGGCAGCGGTGTTCACGCTATGAAATTAAGCAACAAGCTTGTAATTCTTGATTTTCATAAAGATTTCTGTTCCCTCTTCATTATTAATTTCCAATTCTGCTTTGAGTTTTCTTGAAAGTGAGTTAACCATCTTCCATCCGTACGAATTACTGCTTTCCATTTTTCTCTCATCCATACCAGGACCATTGTCCTTCAATTTGAGATCCAGTGTATCAGAGTTTCTTACCAGGCTCAGGCTTAATGAGCCTTCACCTTTCGGGAAAGCATATTTGAAACAATTACTCAGGAGTTCATTAAGAATAAGACCTAATGGTATCAAGGTATCAATATCCAACCTAAACTTCTCAACCTGTAGTTCTGTCTTAATTTTTTCATTGTCCACACCGAAAGAATTGCACAACGTGTCTGTAAGGTTCTTAATATAATCGTCAACATCGATTCCAGATAGATTGTCATTTCGGTACAAATTTTCATGAATCAAAGCCATTGATTTTACTCTGTTTTGGCCTTCTTTAACTGCATCTATCGCAGCTTCGTCTTCCAATGATCCAGCTTGAAGATTAAGCAAACTTGAAATGATCTGAAGGTTGTTTTTTACACGATGATGGATTTCTTTTAGGAGGGTCTCGCGTTCCAAAAGAGACTTTCTCTTTTGTCTGAACAAAATGAAAAATAGCACTGCCAGCAATACAACTAAAATTGAAACAGCAATAAGCACATTGCGCTCTTGCCGGTTTTTTTCAATGGTCAAGGCACTCAAGTCTTGTTCTACATTTAATCGGGCAATTTCAGCTTCCCTATTCTCTTTCTCATAAAGCTGTTCGAGTTCTGTCGTTTTTTCAAGAACTTCATTATCAAAAAGATTTTCACGGATATCGAATGCTTTTTGTAGGGCCATAA
>JANQST010000228.1 GCA_028279155.1 Cyclobacteriaceae bacterium | reverse complement strand
AGGCATATGACAGGACTAAAAAGCTCTTGCTAAGCAAGAAGAAGGAATTAGAGATTCTAGCCCAGGAGCTTTTAAAGAGAGAAATCATTTTTCAGTCTGATTTAGAAGAATTGATTGGAAAACGTCCGTTTAAGAATCAAACGGCATATGAAGCTTTCACGAAAAGTAACGGGTCCGCTAAAAAAGAAGAGGATGGCAAGGACAAAAAAGAAAAGAAAGAGGTTGATAAAGTGAAAGATGAGGTGAAGAAGGAAGTGGAAAAAGAAGAAGAGATAAGCGAGGAAAAAGCCAGCTAATCGAATGGCCAAAAAGCCGATTAGCATCCCTGACATTACGTTACTTCCAAACGAAAAGGTCTACTTTGCAAGTGACTTTCATCTTGGAGCCCCAGATAAAACGACGAGTTCAGAGAGAGAGCTGAAGATCGTACAATGGTTAGATCAAATCTCTGACAATGCAAAAGCTGTATTTCTCGTTGGGGATATTTTCGACTTTTGGTTTGAATACAAGCATTCTATTCCTAAGGGATTCATTCGCTTTCAAGGCAGACTAGCTGAGCTAAGAGACCGAGGTATTCCAATTTTCCTATTTACGGGTAATCACGATCTATGGATGTCTGATTATTTTCCAGAAGAACTTGATATTCCAGTTTACAAAGATCCTGTTTCACTTAACATTGGCGACAAAAGAATTTACGTGGGACACGGAGACGGACTGGGGTCAGGTGATCATTTGTATAAAATCCTTAAACCAATTTTTTCCAACAAATTTTGTCAATGGCTATTTCAATGGCTCCATCCAAACATTGGAATAAGTATCGCTAATTTCTGGTCAAGAAGAAGTCGAATTTCTGATGAAAAAAAAGAGGACCCTTTTCGCGGCGAAGAGGAACGCCTGTTTCAATATAGCAACGAGATTGAAGAAAAAGAACATCATGATTTCTACATTTTTGGGCATAGGCATCAATCCTTCAAAATGGATGTGAATGCAAATTCAATTTACTTTAGCCTGGGAGATTGGGTCAAACATTATTCCTATCTTGAAGTAGATGAGAAAGAAGCTGTACTTAAGACTTTTGGTCGTTAGTTTTTTTTCACCCTGGATTGCACATGGTCAGGAGTTAACTCGGATCAAACAAACGCATCTTGCTCAATCACCGACAGCATATTCATTAGATACCGAGAATAACATTTTTCTAGGCTTCACGAATGGAGGACTGCAAAAAATTCCATCTGAAGGTAATTCTACAACCCAACCTTTCTCCCTTCCAAATCAATCATCGATAACACTTTTGGAAGCTCAGAACAACCGAAAAATATTTCTATTCTACCGAGACATTCAACAGATATTTATTTTGGATCGGTTCTCCGCCATACCCAAAAAATACGATGTATTAACATATGGAATCGATTTTGCGGAATCTGCATGTATATCTCCGGATGGCACCTTTTGGATCGCAGAAAACAACCCACAAAGACTAAAGAAAATCGATCCTCTTAGAAATAGCATCTTACATGAAGTCCAACACAACCTGGGCGACAGTATCGCAATCATGAGGGCTTTTGGAAACCTCCTTCTGATCGCTGACGAGAATGGGTTTCAAATCCTTGATCAATTCGGAAATTTAAATGGAACCATAAATTTGAAGGAGATCAGCTATTTCCAAGTTTTGAACAATCTTATTTATATAACACATCCAAAAGGATTAGTCAAAATTGATCCCTACAAACCAGCAATAATTGAAGAATTAACTTATGAAGTTTTTCTAAACAAGAAAGCTATTTTGAAACTTAAGAATGAATTCGCTGTTATAGATGACGAAAAGATTTCATACTTTTCTATACCCAACCAAAAAGATTAATCATGCACGCTGGAAACAATTTCACGCTTAAAGAAGCCATAATCTGGACTAGAAGAGACATTGTATTGTACATTTTGCTATCTGCTGCAGTAACAGCAGCATACGAAATTTTCAATTTAAAATGGTTGACCATTCCATGGCTTCCAATGGCCTTGATAGGAACCGCTGTGGCATTTCTAATTGGCTTTAAGAATAATGCTACCTACGACCGAATGTGGGAAGGAAGGAAAATATGGGGAGCGATAATCAACACCAGTCGCACCTGGGGAATAATGGTACTTGATTTTGTTACCAATCAACATGCTTCGAAGAAGCTGGGCCAGGGTGAGCTGAGTAGCATTCATAGAAGGCTAATCTATCGACATCTTGCTTGGCTTACAGCACTCCGGCACCAAATACGACAGCCTAAGAACTGGGAGTATATGGACAAGAAGCACAATGCAGAATACAAAAAATTCTTTAAGGTTCCGGAGGAAGAAATATCACTTGAAGATGATTTTCAAAATTTTCTATCGGAAGGAGATAAGACTCATATACTATCCAAGAAAAATAGGGCAACACAAATTATCGCTTTGCAATCCAAAGATTTAAGAGAACTTCTAGAGGCTGGATATATCGAAGATTTCCGACATATGGAAATGGAAAATATGTTGAAAGCTTTTTACGATGAGCAAGGTAAGAGCGAACGCATCAAGAATTTTCCTTATCCAAGACAGTTTGCTACACTAAACCTCTATTTTGTCTGGCTTTTTGTTTTACTACTTCCGTTCGGGATGATCGGTGAATTTGCCAAACTGGGCGAGAATTTCGTTTGGCTCACCATTCCATTCAGCACATTGGTTTCCTGGGTATTCCATACGATGGAAAAAATTGGTGAATCGACAGAAAATCCGTTCCAGGGTGGAGCGAACGATGTGCCAATAACTAACATTGCCCGAACAATAGAGATCGACCTCAAGGAAATGTTGAATGAAGAAAATATACCGGAACCAACAGCTCCGGTAAATAATATTTTGATGTGATTATTGTCCTCGATATAAATCGAGAATCTTTTTCCTGAATAAGATTTCGTATTTAGAACTTACGAGTTGAAATTCCGCTTGATTCTTATTTCTCAAACTCTGGAGATAAGCATTGAAATCGGTGTTTCCAACATCAAAACGCCTCTTAATAAACTCAAAGCTTGCGTCTTGTGCTTCCATATTCTCTTTGGCAGAAAGATATGTCTGTTGTCCGGCCACTAAGTCAAGATAAACTCGTTGGACAGTATTGGTTATTGAATTAACCGTAGATTGTCTATCCAAATCAGCATTCACATAATTAATCTTGGCAACTTGAGCATTAGTGGACCTTTGAAACTGGTTGAATATGGGGATACTTACCGAAAAGTTTACATATTCAAACTTGTTAAATTCCATTTGGTCTGAAAAACTGGCATCTTCTTCAAATTCTCCATTTTCCGGATTTCTTGCTCCATTACTTGAATAATTAGATCCAAGTGAGCCGGATACATTAAACGTTGGAATTCTCGATGCTCTAGCACCCTTTAAAGCATATCTGGATGCTTCAAGGTTCGCTTCGCTCCCTTTTAATTGAGGGTTGATGTTCAGTGATTCGGCTAGAACCACATCGAATGGATCAATTTCTAGCAGCAAGTCTTCATCACTAACTTCTACAGTTGAAATATCATATGCTACTTCAGTATCTAACTGCATCTCCTGCACAAGAAGCAATAGGTTACTTCTAAGTTGATTTTGAGCGTTCGTAAGATTAAGCTTCTCATTTGAGAGTTGACCTCTTAGTTGATAGGCAGTTTGGGGATCCCCCACACCAACTTCAATTCGTTTCAATTCTCTGTCAAGTTGTTCTTGCAAATTGTTTACACGATCCTGGCTAACCTTCATAGTTTCTTTACTCGTTGCTACTGATAAGTAAAAGAACAAAATATTTGTTTCTACGGTTAACTGAGTATTCTTGACATTTTCTTCCGCCGCTTTTCGTTCCTGAACCCTTTGCTTCAAGTTATACTGGTTCGCAAATCCATTGAAAAGTACCATACCTGATCTCAATCTCGGCTGGGAACTATTCGTAGTCTCAGATACTTGTCTAGCAGCATTCTGATCAAAGAAATTCCCAAAGAAAAAGTCATAATTTGCACTAGCATCTAGTGATGGAAAAAAATTCATAATCGCTTGGAAATGATTCGCTTTAGCTATCAGCTCCCCATTCTTGGCTCTTTTCAAAGCGATGTTATTCTCGAGTGCATAATTTACGCAATCGTCCAATGTCAGTACTGTCACAGTATTCGCGTCTTGTGCATTGATCACAATTGAAGCTAACAGAAAAAATGATAAGGCAAAGGTTTTCATAGTTCCAACTTAAAAAGAGGTCTAAAAAGAGGTCCGTCCGATTAAGACGGACCTTTCCGTATGAAGAAAACTTGTTAGGTTATACTAAAGCATTGTCTTTAGAATTGATGTTCTCAGATACAATCTGACCATCAAACAAGTGAATCACTCGGTGTGCGTATTCAGCATCGATTGGTGAGTGAGTCACCATAATTACAGTAGTTCCTGAATCATTAAGCTCAGTAAGCAAATTCATTACTTCCTGGCCATTAGCTGAATCCAAGTTTCCTGTCGGCTCATCCGCAAGGATTAGTTTTGGTTTTGCAACTACAGCTCGAGAAATAGCAACACGCTGTTGCTGACCTCCTGAAAGCTGCTGAGGGAAGTGATTTCTTCTGTGCATGATTTTCATATGCTCCATCACCTCTTCAACTCTTTTCTTTCTTTCGGAAGCTGAATATTTCAAGTAGATCAAAGGAAGTTCAATGTTTTCGAATACTGTAAGTTCATCAATCAAGTTAAAGCTCTGGAATACGAATCCAATGTTAGCTTTTCTTAGATCTGCTCTTTTTCTCTCGTTGTATCCGGAAATTTCCTGATCAGTGAAATGGAATTCTCCTTCTGATGGATTGTCAAGTAGCCCAATAATGTTCAGCAATGTTGACTTTCCACATCCCGAGGGTCCCATAATTGCAACAAATTCTCCTTCTTTGATTCCTAGATCCACGCCTGCTAACGCAGTGGTCTCTATCTCATCAGTGTAGTAGAACTTCTTTAGTCCCTTGGTCTGAATTAATGCTTTAGCGTTTTCCATGTTATTTGAGTTTATTCTTTGAGTTCAATTAAGTTATAAATAGTTACTTGTTCTTTTTCAATTGGTTACTTTATCACTAGGATATCTTTATCTTCATATCCCCTGTAAGAAGAGACAACAACTTTCTCTCCAGGTTGCAATCCTTCTACAACTTCGTAATATCTTGGATTCTGTCTACCTAATCTAATATCCCTTCTTACTGCTTCAGATTCATCTTCTCCCACTACAAAAATCCAATTACCACCAGTGGTCTGATAAAAACTGCCTCTTGGAATCTGAATTGCGGTAATATTTTCGCTCAACTGAAGTCTGATCTGTAATGTCTGACCTCTTCTGATCCCATCAGGTACTGTGTCACTAAATGCCATATCTACTTCAAAAAGTCCATTATTAACCTCAGGATACACTTTTCTGATCTCAAGGTTGTAATCGCCACCGGCAAATGAGAAGCTTCCACCAAGACCTTCATATATTCTAGATATATAATGTTCGTCAATAGTTGCACGAACCTTAAATCCATTTAGGTCATCGATCTGTCCAATGTTCTGTCCAGGCGCTATAGATTCCCCAACTTCAACGTTTACAGTGGACAATCTTCCTGATATAGGAGCTTTGATATAAAGGTTCTCCAAATTCTTTTTTATCATGTCAAGATTGTTCCTTGTTCGAACCAGCGTCTCTTCAGTCTGTCTGATTTGAAGTCGTGCATTCAATGAGTCAAACCTGTTAGTCTCAATCTGGATCTCTCTATTATCTTCCAACCTATTGTACTCTCTCTTTAGGTTCAAAAATTCCTGTTCAGAAATAATTTTATCCTGAAAAAGCTTTTCTCCGCGCTCAAATGCATCTCGTGCTGCATCAATTTGATAATCAAGTTCGATCAAATTTCTTTTCAGGTTGAATTGATTTCTTTGAAGATTAAGTTTTGTGTTTTCCAGGTTGTTCACAAGAATTGATGCTTGTGTTTCTTCCCTTACGAAACTTTGCAACAAGTCATTGTTAGCTAATGACAGGATAGTATCTCCCTTTTCAAGCAAAATACCTCCATCATAAAATTTCTCTGCAACAACGCCGCCTTCAATTGCGTCCAATCTGATTGTCAATATTGGAAGCACGTTACCATCAACAGGTATAAATTCTCTGAATTCTCCCTCCTGGACAGTCGCTATGTTTATTTTATTGCGCTCAACATTCAATCTGGCTCCGCCACCAGAAAGCATGAAACTGTACACGATAAAGAATACCAGAATCCCCGACATTGAATAAATCAGAATTCGCTTCGGAGTCCATTTCTTCTTTTTAATTTTTCGATCCATTGGTCATCTAGGTTTTCAGAACGCACAATGCCAATAAGGATGCCATTTATCCTAACTGCCTAGTATACAGATGATTAGAGAATTAGAGAAAATTTTGTGCAGGAAAGCATTGTACAGTTTGGAACAGAAATGTGTTCACTTTCGGGCATAAAAAAAGGTTCAGGAGAAAAATCTGCCTGAACCCAAAGGTCAAAAACTCAAAATAAAAAGGACTAATACTTCAAGTATACGAAAAAAATGAATGAAATGAAAGAAGAAATGTATGGAAAACTACAATTGACCTAACTTCAAGAAATCACAATGCCAAGAGGAATGAAAAACTTGCAAGAAATTATCAACGATCTTAAGGAAATGTCTAATCCCGAATACACCAATAAGATGAGTTATTTCGGGATCGATAGCACTAAAGCGCTAGGTATAAAAAACACTGTATTGAAGCCTTATTCCAAGACCATAGGTAAGAACCAAAGGCTAGCTGAAGAGCTTTGGCATGTAGAAATTCATGAGGCCAAATTACTTGCAATTTTATTGATGGAATCTAAACATGTTACAGTTGAATTTGCTGAAAAAGTAGTTTCTGAAATCTACTCCTGGGACATCTGTGATGGTCTCGGAATGAAAATTTTTCCTAAGACATCTTTTTCACTAGAAAAAGCAATGGAATGGACCGAACGAAAGCCTGAGTTTGAAAAAAGAGTAGGATTTGCTACGATGATCGGAATTATTCTTGATAAGAAAATTCCCGACTCAACTATCGAAAAGTTTTTTCCAATACTGGAGCGAGAAGCCTGGGACGAGCGGAATTTTGTCAAAAAAGCAGTCAATTGGGTTTTAAGACAAGCAGGGAAACGCAACCTCGAGTTAAATGCCAAAGCCATAGCATGTGCAATGAAAATTCATAGCCAAAATACCAAATCCTCAAAATGGATAGCCTCTGATGCGTTGAGAGAATTGAGGTCTGATTTGATACAAGAAAGATTAGAAAAGAAAGAAAAAAGAAGAGCGGACAAGGAGTCCGCTCTGTTCACCACCAATCCCGATTAGCATCGGGAAAAAACTTACTACCGCCTAGTAGTTCTGCAAATCTAATACATATAATGGTTCATGAATTAAATTTTGCAAAATATCATGTTATTATTATTGATTAGTCATTTAACTAACCATTAGTTAGATGTTTCTACTTAGAAAAACCTGCGCTACCATTTAACAATTGTCCCAGCAAAGGTTAAGCCTCCACCGAAACCTATCATAAGAACGATCATTCCACGTTTAATTGTTCCCTTCGAAATTTCCTTTTCAATGGCAAGCGGGATTGATGCAGATGATGTGTTACCATGATCCGTCACACTTTCCGGAATCTTCTCCATTGGGAAATTTAAATCTTTGGATATCGCTTCCAAAATACGAAGGTTGGCACTATGCGGAACGATAAAATCAATATCGTCTAGTTCCAATCCTGCTTTGGCTACCAATTCGCGGACTTTTACCGGAATGCTCCCAACAGCCCATTTAAAAACTGTCCTTCCGTTTTGCAGAATTTTACCATTAGTAACAGCTTCCTTCCCATTAATTATATTATTTTGACGGGTTAGGTATAAATCGTGACCTAGGTCACCATCGGTGCCTGAGTTAAATGACAAAAAATGCTCTTCTTCAGAAGCTTCTACTATGGCTGCTCCAGCTCCATCTCCAAAAAGAATACATGATGTTCTATCCGTGTAATCTGTTATTCTGCTAAGCGCTTCTGCTCCTACCACCAATACTTTCTTATAAATTCCCGAATTGATAAACCCATGCGCTATTTGTAGCCCATACACAAATCCAGCGCAAGCTGCGTAAATATCAATGCAGCCAGCATTTTCAATGCCCATTTTATTCTGAATCCGAGATGCCGTATTTGGCATTGTTTGATCCGGCGAAGTGGTACAAACAATAATGAACTCCACATCTTTAATTTCCTGTCCACTATTGGCCATTAAATTCTCTACCGCCTTCACGCACATATCACTGGTTAATTCATCCTCAGCAGCCATGCGTCTGGTCTTGATACCTGTCCTGGACACGATCCATTCGTCATTGGTATCAATCAGTTCTTCGAAATAATGATTGTCTACAATTTTCTCAGGCGCATAAGTACCAAACCCCGTAATTTTTGACATATTAAAATCTTTTGTAAATCCTTTTTGCTAGGCGGTCAATCTTTTGCAAGACTTCATTTTGACAAGCAAGTATCCTATAGAGTGGCTCGTTTTCCAAACGAATAGCTATAAACTATTTTCTTTCTTTCACCATTTTCTCTATTTCAAGCATTTCGTCCCTCAATCGTGCTGCTTCCATAAAATCCAGATCTTTCGCAGCTTTTTCCATTTTTCTTTTTGTCTCATCTAACAATTTTTGGAGTTGATCCCCGGACATGTACGAAACAACCGGATCAGCTGCTACCGACTGTTCTTCTTCGATGTAATATTTCTTGGCACCCTTCTTCTTATCTGCGACACCTGTTTGCTTCAATATGGCTTCTTTGTCTTTTTTAACGGAGGTAGGCACGATTCCATGTTCTTCGTTGTATTCCATCTGGATGCTTCTTCTCCTATTCGTTTCGTCAATTGCCAGCTTCATTGAGTTAGTCACCTGGTCAGCGTACATGATTACCATCCCTCTCTCATTCCTGGCTGCTCGTCCAATGGTCTGAACCAATGATCGCTCATTCCTAAGATATCCTTCTTTGTCAGCATCAAGAATGGCCACAAGAGAAACTTCAGGCAAGTCTAGGCCTTCACGAAGCAGGTTTACTCCAACCAAAACATCGAATATTCCTAGGCGTAACTCACGCAAAATTTCAACTCTATCCAGGGTGTCTACTTCTGAATGAATGTATTTTGTTTTAACCCCGGCATTTAAAAGATATTTGGAAAGTTCTTCGGCCATTCGTTTGGTCAAGGTTGTAACCAAAACACGCTCTTCCAATTCCACACGTTTCTGAATTTCCTCCATCAAATCGTCAATTTGATTCAGGCTAGGTCGGACATCAATAACCGGATCTAACAATCCCGTCGGCCTAATCAGCTGTTCGATGATAACACCTTCCGATTTTCTTAATTCATATTCCGATGGGGTCGCACTAACAAAAACCACCTGATTAATCATTTCTTCAAATTCGTTGAAAGTCAATGGGCGGTTATCAAGTGCGGAAGGTAATCTGAATCCGTAATCAACGAGGTTTACTTTTCTGCTCCGATCACCTCCCCACATACCTCGAACCTGGGGAACAGTCACATGACTCTCGTCAATGATCATCAGATAATCATCAGGGAAATAATCTAGCAAGCAAAAGGGCCGGCTTCCGGGCGTTCGTCGATCAAAGTATCTTGAATAATTTTCTACTCCTGAGCAATAGCCAATCTCTCTGATCATTTCCACATCAAACTCCGTGCGTTCTTTTAACCTTTTAGCCTCTAAGAACCTTCTCTCATCTTCAAAAAACTGGACCTGGGCTACCATGTCATCCTGGATTTCACGAATGGCTACCTGCAATTGATCCTTGCCCGTCACGAAAAGGTTTGCGGGAAAAATTGTAATGATCCGCTCATCTGATTGTTTCATACCGGTGACCGGGTCAATGCGTTGGATAGATTCGATCTCATCTCCCCAGAAAATAAACCGATAGGCAAAATCGGCATAGGCAACAAAAACGTCGACAGTATCTCCTTTGACTCTAAAAGTTCCTCTTTTGAATTCAACTTCCGTTCTACTGTAGAGAATGTCTACCAGATCAAAGAGGAACTTATTTCTTGGAATTCTATCTCCTTCCTGGACCTTTATTACATTTTTTCCAAACTCTTCAGGGTTGCCTATACCATAAATACAGGATACAGAAGCTACTACGATCACATCTCTTCGTCCTGAAAGTAGGGCTGATGTTGCACTCAGTCTCAGTTTTTCAATTTCTTCATTAATCGATAGATCTTTTTCAATATAGACGTTGCTTGTTGGGATATATGCTTCTGGCTGATAGTAATCGTAATAAGATATAAAGTATTCAACTGAATTCTCAGGGAAAAACCGTTTGAACTCTCCATATAGCTGAGCTGCAAGCGTTTTATTGTGACTCAAAACAAGCGTAGGTCTATTCACCTGGGCAACAACATTGGCCATAGTAAAAGTCTTACCCGATCCTGTAACGCCTAATAGTGTTTGAGAAGGCTCTTCATTTTCAACAGCTTCGACAAGTTGTGCAATTGCCTGTGGTTGATCACCCGTCGGCTCATATTCTGAAAACAGTTCGAAATCCATTTAATATTTACCTGACCATATTTCCCAGGCTCTCTCAGCTTGAAGGTGTAACATTTCGAATCCATTTTTTGTCTTTGCCCCGAACTCTTTCCCTTTGCGCATAAAGGCAGTTTCTTTAGGATTGTAAACCAAATCAAACAAATGGTGCTTCTTGGATAAATGCTTATAAGGAATACTTGGAAGCGCATCGTTATTAGGGAACATTCCAAGAGGTGTCGTATTGATTATCAGATGGAAGCGCTTTAATATATCTGGTTGCTTATAAAGTTGATCGTAGGTGTAGTCTCCTTTTGTTTTGCGTCTTGAGACCTGGTAAGAGTCTATTTTTAGTTCTTCAAGCGCTACTGCTACTGCTTTCGATGAACCTCCCGATCCCAGGATCAGCGCCTCTCCTTTGAAATTTCCAATCCAATTTTTCAACGATTCTTTGAAGGCCGGATAATCCGTGTTGTAGCCATATAACTTTCCCTTTCTTTTCATGATTACATTAGCAGCACCAACCTTAATTACACTCAGGTCCTGATGGTCTAAAAACCGTACTACTTTTTCCTTATGAGGTACTGTTACGTTCACCCCAATAAGATCTGTATTGGTTAACCATAAAGCAGGAAACTCTTTAAGGTATTCCATTTCAAATAATTCATAGGAATGATCCTTGAGTTTAAGTTCTTTAAACTTCTTCTCAAAAAATTCTTTTGAATAGCTATGACCTAACGGAAATCCGACCAGTCCAAATCTTTGCATAAAAATTAAGGCTTATTACTAAGTTAATTCTGAAACTTCAGAATGCACGCGTTGTTCCAATTTCATTGTTTCGTCGATCTTTTTTCTAAAAGGTACACTAGCAAAAACCCGACGATAATCAACACCAATGAAATTCCAAATTGAACATTCATATCTGGGAGATTCCAGATATAACCGATGGCTTTTTCCTTCCCATCAAATGTTTCATTAAGTGTTGTTTTCCATGGCCAAATGATCAAGAGAGATCCAAAAACAAACCCTGTCAATATTCCGATGGTCTGATCCTTATAGTTAGCAAAGAGATAAGAAAGCAGACGTGAGAGCAAAATTAGACCTGCAACACACCCTAAAATCATTGGCACCAATATTGAAAAATCAAAACTACTTACTGCTCTAAGCACCAGCACATAATTTCCCATGAGCAAAAGCACGTATGAACCGGAAAGCCCGGGAAGTATCATGCTGGAAACTGCGGCAACACCACAAAGCATTAAATAGAAAAATGAATTGTTGGCTTGTGCTGGAGGTAAGAAAGCAATTGAAACAGCTATGGCTGTACCAAATAAGAATGACAAAATGGATGAAAAATTGATCACTTCTATTTTACGCCCAACAGCTAAAATTGAAGCAACAATAAGTCCGAAGAAAAACGATAGCGTTAGTACTTCATGATTTTCGAATGCAAATTCTAAAATTTTTGCCAGGCTAAGGATACTAACAAAAACTCCTAGAAACAGGATAGACAAGAAATTCAAATCCACTCTCTTGGAGAACTCTCTGAAGTTTCCACTAAAAAATAGCTTGACAGATTCTAAATCGATGCTTTTCAAGGCATTAATCAGTCTTTCATAAATACCTGTAATAAATGCCACAGTGCCTCCAGATACACCTGGAATCACATTCGCAGCACCCATTGCAACGCCCTTGAGAAAAAGCATGAAACTGTTCATAACGCGAACTTAATCAAAGTCTTTTTGAGGGTGTAAGGTTTATTTTTTGTATTACATATAAATCTGAAATTAAAATAACCACCCTTATATCATGAAACGAATAGCATCAATATTCATACTAGCAATAGCCACCACAGTCGCCTTCAGCCAAACGATAGATACCGATTATGAGACTCAGAAGAAAAGCATAATTAAGATGGAGTTCTTTTCCCCGTTGACAGGTCACACTACGTTCGGGTACGAAAAGTACATTAAGGATTGGTTCTCATGGGAAGCCAAAGTAGGGTTCATAGGGTTAGGCGTAGAGCCTGATAATAATACTGATCCCAGTGGATTTTTATTGAGAGGAGGTCCCAAGTTTAAACTGAATCCTGATTTCGCCACACGAGATTTGCGTGGCACTCATTTACTGAGCGGGAAATATATAAAACCTGAGATTGTTCTTTCAGTATACAATGAAGACGTTACAGATTTTACATCCGGAGGAACTGAGTTCACTTCTCGAGAAAGCTTCCGGTCTGTTGCATTTCTGATCAACTACGGCAGACAGCATGTTCTCGCGGACATCATGTCTATTGATTGGCACGTTGGAATTGGTTACGGATTTGATAACTATGACATGGAAGATGAGGGGAAATATCATCACAGTCATACCAATGGCACCAATGATTTTCCAATCGCCGTTTCGGCGGGATTTACAATAGGACTTCTATTGAAATAGGAATCAAAGAAAGAAGTCGAAGGTATCACCCCTAAGTCCCAGTCGAATGGTTTCGAGTGGGATTACTTCATTAGGAGCAATATTTCCCAGGTTTACGTTCGAACCACACAGTTTAATGAACCATACTTGCTGTGCTTTCTGAGGAGCTTCCCAAAGGATTTTTTCAGCTGGAATTTTTGTCAAAATCTCTTCAACAAGTCCTTGTCGAACTTCTCCCGAATCACGGAACAGCCCAACATTTCCGGCTTCCCTGGCTTCTCCGATTACTTTCCAAGCACCTGCATCCAGTTCCATTTGCATCTGTTCAATCCATTTGTAGGGAGGGATAATTTTAGCTGCGTCCTTCGAGCCTACCTCACTTAGCACGGTGACTTGATCAGATAGTTTTCGAATGTATTCACACTTATCTTCAGCTTTCATCTCAAGGGATCCATCGGAAACTTCAGCATACTCCAACTTATATTTATCAAGGACACCTCGAAAATCTTCAAATTGATCTCTAACAATGAAAGCTTCAAACAATGTTCCACCTAAGTAACATGGAATATTGGCACTTCTATATAGTTCAATTTTGTCTTTCAGGTTGGGAGTTACATAAGATGTTGCCCATCCAAGCTTTACAATATCAATATATTCACCACTTACTTCGATCAAGTCCTCCACTTCTCTAGGACTCAGTCCTTTATCCATTACCATAGTGAACCCCTCGGTTCGTGGCTTTTTCGTTCTTTCTGGAAGGTTATTTAGATTATAATTCATTAACGGAAACGTACTTGGTTGTTTTAAGCGAGCCGCAAAAATCAGAAATATATCCGATAAAAAAAATGATCTATTCCTTGTCTTTTCGGAACTGATCTATGATCCTGTATAGCGCTTTTTGAGTAGGTAAATTTGGAAAAAAATCAAAGAGCACTTCGTGGCCTTCATAGTCCAACATTAGTGCTGTTTCCAATCGATTGATTGCACTTTTATAGTTGCCAGAACCAATCATATAGACTACTCCTCTGTAGTACATTTCAGCGTTGGATGGACATTCATCCAGGCCACTTTCCAGAATTGAAATTGCCTGATCATAATCGCCCTGTTCATAATAGACCAATGACCAATCCAGCCATACGTCCGGATTCTCGGCATCCATTTCACTTGCCTGTGTATAGGCGTCAATGGCTGAGACCAAGTTTCCAGTTTTGAATTCTGCATCTGCTACCGCTTTCCAATAGATAGGATTTTCTGCACTAAGTTTAAGTGCCTTATTTAAAAAATGAATGGCTTCATACCATTTTTCCTGAAGTGCAAGGCATACACCCACACCATACCAGGCTTCATGGTACATTTGATCTAACTTGGTAGCTTTTTGATAATATTTAATAGCAAGTTCATACTGCTCCAGCTTCTCATAAGCAGCACCCATATGACTATATATCTCCGGAGAAGCTCCTTCCAAATCAAATGTCTTTAAATAGGCCGCCAATGCTTCTTCATGTTTTCCAGAGTTCATTAGGGCATTGCCCATGTTGAACCAGGCACTGCTAAACTCATCATCAATGGCTGTGGCATATTCGTAGGAATCTACTGCATCTGCAAATCGCTTCAACTTGTTTTGAACGATCCCAATGTTGTACCAGGCGTACTCAGAATATGGATCCTGATCAATAAACTTTTGATAATAAGAAAGGCTGCTTTCAAGTTCTCCTGAAACGTCTAAACAATAGGCCAATTCATAGAGCGCATTTTCATTGTGCATATTTATTTCAATCGCCTTTTTGTATTGTTCTGCAGCTTCAGAATACTTGCCAAGGCCCTGGTACGCCATACCAATGTTAAAGTACACTTCATCCTTATCCTCTACATTTATCACTGCACTTTCATAGCATGCAATTGCCTGTTCGAATTCACTGAGGACACAGTGCACAGAACCTTTTTGAATTAATAGCTCAGGATCATTTGGGTGCATACTAAGCGTATACTCCAAGATATCTATCGCTTCAGCAGCTCTATCCAACTTTACCAAAACGTCTACTTTTTCAATGGTAAGATCTACCGAAAAGGGAAATTGATCCAATGACACGCTTGCTGCTCTTAGCGCCTTATTGAACTTTTCGTGATTGCAGTAGTAGTTTATTATTTGGACAAAAGCCTCTTCATCGAAGTAATGATTCTCTTTGTTTTTAACAAAAGCTTCATATTTCCTAATCAACTCTCTCTCTTCCTTACGTTTATGATCTTCGTGCATCTAGCGGTATATCCTGATGATGAATATGCGGTTTCAAATTAGCTTTTAATAGAATAAATCAAACATATCGGTGTGAAAAGTTTTCCACAAGATTTAAAGTAATGACTTATTTCTTAATCCTGGAGATGCGCAGAGTTTGTGAACCATAGAGTTTTGAAGGCCTTCCCTTAAAAATCTGATTTGATCGTTGTTATGTAGATCGGATCCTAAAAAATCAACCATACTTTTTTCGTAGAGTGTCTTTGCAATTTTCTGAGGCATTTTTCCATAAAATCCTGTGAATGAACTTATGGTAACCTGAAAAAGTACACCCATCTCCTTAAGTTGTTGTAACCATTCAATGTCCCCTTCAAGAAAGCGGTACCTTTCAGGATGGGCAAGAACTGGTGAATACCCTTTTGATTGAAGTTCAAAAAGACAAGTTTCGAAGAACAATGGTTTGTTTATAAACGAAGATTCAACTAGCACATAATTGGATCCGAACGACAATATTTCCTCCTTCTTTTTAATTTTTTCCATGAAAATATCGTCCACAAAGTATTCTGCTGCAGCTTCAATTTCAAAATCGATACGCTCGGACAATAATTTAATTTGAAGCACTTCAAGCCCTTCTAATATCTGATCATGCGTATTCGGATAGTTCGGGTGAATGTGGGGAGTCGTTATAGCTTTCTGAAATCCTATTTTTGAAAAGGCTTTAACAACTTCTATCGACTTATCCAATGTTCTGACTCCATCATCAATTGCAGGAATAAGATGAGAGTGAATATCAACTACAGGAGTTGTTAATTCTTTCTTTTTCCAGCCAAACATTAGGAAAAGATTTTGGAAAGGACTGAGTTTTTCTTAACTCCATCTTCGTAGTAACCATAATTGTAGCCATTGCCATACCCATAACCGTATCCTGGTGTTGAAGAAATTGCGTTTAGCACTACTGTGATATTACAGAATTGTCCTGAAGCTTTAAGGTCATTAATCACTTTTGAAAAGTTCCTTTTGGAATAGTCAGCGCGAACAACATACAATTGAATATCAGATTTAACCATTGCCAATCTGGCATCTGTGACCAATCCAACAGGTGGTGTGTCTAGTATTACTACATCAAACTGCTTTTTCAATTCTGCCAAGAGATCTTCAAATTCATTCTGGAGCAGCAATTCCGAAGGATTGGGTGGAGTGGGGCCAGCAGATACAAAATGCAAATTTTCTATTTCAGTTTTTTGAATACTGGCTTTTAAATTGCTCTTCTTGGTAATCAAGGTGCTCATACCATCTTGAGAAGAAACTCCACCAAATGCCAAATGGACCTTTGGCTTTCTCATATCAAGGTCAACAATGCAAACTTTTTGGTTTGTCATAGCAATGATTGCTCCGAGGTTTGCGGCAACAAATGTTTTCCCTTCCCCGGGAACGGTCGAAGTAATACTTACAAGCTTTGATCCATTTTTTGCATCGATAAAATCCATGTTGGTTCTCATTGTTCTCAGTGCCTCACTAAGAGAAGATTTAGAGTTGCTCTTAACCACCAATGCGGTATGGTCAAGGTCGTTTCTTGTATACTTTGGTATCGATCCTAATACAGGAACGTTTACCAATTTCTCCAGCTCCTTAATCCCAGCAACCTTATTGTGTGCCAGGTATTTAATCAATAAGAAAACAAGGCTAACGACAACTCCCATGACGATGGCAGCTGCCATTATCATGAACTTTTGAGGTTTAATAGGAGCTCCTGGCAATGATGCTGAAGATAAAATAACGTTATCAGTTACGGTCCCAGCTCTTGTGATTTCCAATCCTATTTTCGACTGTTGCAAGGACAGCATGAATTCTTCTTCGAGTGAATAAACTCTATTCGTTTTTCCAAATTCTGTGCGCATTGACGGAAGCGAAGACAAGTTTACTTCCAAGGCTGATCGCTGGCTTTCCATGAGGGTTAGCCGATCGTCCATGCTTTTTCTATATCCCGAAAAAAGAGAGGTTAGGTTAATTCTAGATTTCGTCAATTTGGAATC
Source organism: Cyclobacteriaceae bacterium (assembly GCA_028279155.1). Taxonomy (GTDB): domain Bacteria; phylum Bacteroidota; class Bacteroidia; order Cytophagales; family Cyclobacteriaceae; genus Ekhidna. The sequence continues at coordinate 9,875 of JANQST010000228.1, read as the reverse complement.
TACCTGCTGAATGATGTATGAGGTCTCATTGTATGACCCCAATTTGAGTTCACGTTCTTGTGTTAAACTTATGTACTCATCCAATTGTTGATCCAAAGCAGTCGGCAACCTCCCGATAGAAATTGGGTTTAGAGAGAGGGTTAAATTGGCTTTGAGCTGGTTTTCAAGTCTTTGAACATCCTTAATTCTTTTTTTCAAACTAAAAATGACTGAATCTAGCTGAGCTAACTGGTCAATGGTTCTATTGAGATCCTCATTCAGGTTAGTAGTCCTGTTTTCAATGGTAAATCGCTCAAAGTAGTTTTCGTATTCCTGAAGTTTGTCTTCCGTTTTTTCAATTTGTTCGTCAAGGAAACTTATTTTTTGCTCCAGCGCCTGGTTCTTTACTTCACGTGTATAATCCAGGTATAGTGAATCAATCAAATTAACCAGGTCTCTAGCTTTGAATCGGTTATGATCAGTCAATGATACTCGTATCGTTTTTGCACTAAAATTTTCAGGAATCACCTCTACCCTGCTTTGCAAATAATTAATGAGTGCATCACGACTATTCACTGTGAAGTAAAAAACTCGCTTCAGATCTTCAGTGAAAAAACTTGTCTTTTCTATAAGAAAATTGAAATCCGATGTTCTAATCTCTTCTCCGAATCTATATTGATTGACAACCTCACTTCCATTTTTAGTATAGGTAAGCTCAAATTCGTCAGAACTTATTATTTCAACATCGAATGGGAAATCATAATAGCTGGTATTCAATATTTTGTGAGATACAACAAAAGGCGAATTTTTGTATCGCTCATCAGTTAGATATCGTCCGTACAGATGGTATGATACATCCAAGTCAGCAGCCTCTACTACTCTTGAGAAAAAAAGCTTAGATCGTAGCAGCTCGATTTCTCCCGAAATTTCGTTTTGATCTTGCGCATTAAATGCATTCGCCAATCCCAGCGCATTTGCTTCACTTTGGAATTCCAGTTTTATGATGGAATCGGACTTGTACAGCGGCTTGGTGTAGCGAACGTATAGATAGGCTCCCGAAACAACCAAGAATATAAAACCAATGATCCAATACTTGCTCCGTTTAAGCACATACCAAAAACGTTCCAAATCGAAAGATTCGAAAAAGTCCTTTTCAGACTCGTATTGGCCATTTGATTGATAGTCAGTACTCAATTTTACAAATTCTGTATAACCACTATTAATGTAAGAATACTAGCAGTTAAACTCAAAACTGGAGAAACATCCCTCAATGTTTCGAGCCAAGGTCTTCGCCAAGGTTCCACATAAATGATATCTCCAGGCTCAACAACCAAATTGGTTTCCTGCATTCCGCTTATCGTACTCAGATCTACTTCATAAACCAAATCACCTCTGATTACTCTTATGTTCTGAGCCTTAGCTCCCAGCTGAACGCCTTCAGCAATGGCTAAAACTTCAACCAAATGCATATTTTCATTGGCTAATGGAATAACCTGCCCTCCCGGAGATCCTAAAACAAAAACTCTTCTGTTGTTGATTCTCAGTTTAACAAAAGGATCAATGTACACATCCCCAAATTCCTCAGCAACTTTTATTTCTGCTTCAAGTAGTGTCATTCCCACAAGATTATGCTCGCCAATCAACGGAAATAACACCATGCTATCAGCCTGGATAATATATTGAAACCGATCTCTTTGCTGTTGAACTTGACCTCCTCCTCCTTGTTGAAGCATTTCAAAATTTGGGTCAATCAACCTTTCACCTTTATTTGTGAAGACGTCAAGTAAAAGAACGTCGTTTGGTTTAAGGATGTAGTTAGAATCTACCGGTTCAGTCGCATTGGCCAAATCATCTTCAGTAAACTTCTTGTCGTACTGAAACAGTATGTCCTGTTTGTATGATTTGCAGCTGCTCAGGATTACTAAACACAAAAAAATATGGCGGATCACTATGAAATTGTATTATTAAAAGACAAAAATAGGCTAAATCAAACACAGATTGCTATTTATCGACTATTTGGGCAATTGTTTCTATGTATGATTGAATTACCAGCTTTTCATCAAAATTTTCCTCAACTAACTTTCTTGAATTCGCAGAGAAGCTCTTTCTTTCTTCTTCACTCAGTGCTAAATAAAGTCTTAATTTATCCACTAGGCTTGCAGGATTTTTTACTTCAAAAAGAAATCCATTAAATCCGTCTTTAACTACCTCTTTGCAGCCAGGAACATTTGCTGCTAGCAAGGGTCGTCCAAGAGCCGCACCTTCAAGCAAGGTCCTTGGAGTTCCTTCTCTATATGAGGGCAAAACGACCACTTCATGTTCTGCTATCAAATCCTGGATGTTATCATTATGGGGCAAATAGTTAATCAACTCTGAACGTTCCCATTCCTCAACTTCTTCTTTACTAATGCTTCTTGAATGATTTTCATCCAATTTTCCCACAAGCGTAAAATCTACAATAACACCTTTTTCTTTTAATATCCTGGAGGCCTCGACAAAATCCCGTACACCTTTCTCTTCAATTATTCTTCCTATCATCAAAAGCTTCGTAGGGTTTGAAATTTTAAGGTTTTGATAATTAAACTTCTTCAGGTTGATGCCTGACCCTGGCAATAGTCCTATTCTTTTATGATTCAAACGAACATGCCTCAAGAAATGCTTCTGATCATCTTTATTCTGAAAGAAAATATGTGCGCTATACTTAAACGCAAGCCGGTAGAGTTTCAGTGCAAATTTCCCACTCCAGCCACTGGCTAAAAAAACTGTTCCAAGCCCACTCACATTGCATATGGTATGAACTCCAGAAATTTTACCAGCAAGTGAAGAATAGATATTAGGTTTTATAGTAAAGCTAAGTGCTATATCAGGAGCTTCTTTTTTAAAGATTTTTCTGACATGATTGCAGTAATTAAGATCTTTAACTGGGTTAGATCCTGTTTGATCAAGTGGTGTATCTATGTGCTTTACCCCCCACTTCTCTAGCTCGGCGCTGTATTTATCTCGCGGTGCCAGGGAGATAACCTTGTCGCCTCTTTCGAGGAAAAACTTGACAAGACCTTCTCTGAAGTTGTAAACGTTCCAACAGGTATTCGTAACAAATGCAATCTTCACAAGCAAAAAGAATTAATGCTCAAAACTTTCGTAAGCTATAATTTTGTATCCATATATGTTTGAAACAAAGCAAAAGAACGAGCGCGGTGTTTTGGTAGCTGTTGGCACAAAGTCAACAAGTGACGAACACATGAAAGAATTGATGGATGAGTTGGAGTTTCTTTCTCAAACACTTCAGATTGATGTAGTCAATCATTTTTTCCAAAAATTAGAACATCCGGATTCTCGGACGTTTGTTGGAAAAGGTAAACTTGAGGAGATCAAAACCTATTGCAAAGTTGAAAAAATTGATGTCATCATTTTCGATGATGATCTATCTCCCTCACAACTTAGAAATCTTGAGAAAGAGCTTAAAATCAAGATCTATGACAGAAGCCTTTTGATCCTCGATATTTTCTTAAAACGAGCTAAAACAGCCCAAGCAAAAACGCAGGTTGAGCTAGCTCGCTTCCAGTATCTTCTACCAAGATTGACCCGGATGTGGACGCACCTGGAGCGACAAAGGGGTGGAACAGGAACTCGTGGTGGTGCAGGTGAAAAAGAAATAGAAACGGATAGAAGGATCATTCGGGATCAAATCAATGTGTTAAAGAAGAAGCTGGAAAAGATTGAAAAGCAGTCCGAAACCAGGCGAAAATCTCGTCAGGGAGTAGTGAGGGTGGCTTTGGTTGGCTACACCAATGCTGGCAAATCTTCTTTGATGCGAATCTTGAGCAAAGAGAAAGTGTACGCAAAGGATGAGCTTTTTGCCACTGTTGATTCGACTGTTCGTAAAGTGGTTTTTGGGAATCTTCCTTTTCTTTTGTCAGATACGGTAGGGTTTATTCGAAAACTTCCACATGACTTAATCGAATCGTTCAAATCTACCCTAGCAGAAGTAAAAGAAGCGGATATTCTATTGCACGTAATTGATTCTTCTAGCCCATCCCATGAGGAACATATCAATGTTGTTGATCAAACACTTGATGAGATAGGTGCTTCCAATATCACGACTATAAAGATCTTTAATAAAATTGATCTCCTTGATGATGGTCTCCCATCGAATGGAGGTCTATCGGCCGCTATTTCTGCAAAAGACAAAACTGGAATAGAGGAACTAAGACAACTTATTGTTGAAGAGGTAAAGAAAGTACACCTTAAGATTTACCCCAATTATTTGCACCAGGAGGTGTACTAAGTTATTACCCGAGAGAACTCCGATAAAAATCGATCGAGGTGGAGTTCCTCACCTTAATTAATATTCAGAAAAAAGTAGCCCTGGCAGGAACGACCGGCGTGACGCTCCACACTGCATTCAAATGTACAAGAAACAAGTAGCCCCGGCAGGAATTGACCGGGGTGGCGTACCACACTGCATCTAAAGTTAAGGAAAGTAGCCCCGGCAGGAATCGAACCTGCATCTAAAGTTTAGGAAACTTCTATTCTATCCATTGAACTACGGGGCCAGAAGTATAGTCCGGTACTTCTTTCAGGATTGCAAAAGTAGCAAAATAAGAAAGTCAAGCAACACTTGTTGTTTGTCAAAAAACCACCTGGATCAGTTTAATGATAGGCTTTTTGTTTGGTCCATACCTTATGTAAAGCATTATTTATACCATTAGGAAACTAATCATCATTAACTTCGTTTTAATCATCCATGAAATACACGCAGCTCGGTGAATTTGAAGAGCTAGTACTACTAATTATTGGCTCACTTGGTGAAAATGCCTATAGCATTTCCATCAAGGAAGAATTCAAACAACACACGAAAAGAAATCCCAGTATCGGTGCACTGCACTCAGCATTTAATCGACTTGAAAAGAAAGGATTTCTTGAATCTCATGAAGGAGGTGCCACTAATAAACGAGGTGGCAGAAGCAAACGCTTTTACGTCATCACCACTTACGGAAGAAAAGCGCTCGACGATTCCTTCAAACTACGGTCAACATTATATCATTCCTTACCACAACTCGGATTATCAAGTGAGTGAATCCCAACAATATCGTCCGCCAAAATGGCCTGATAGATTGCTCGGTTGGTTTTGTCACCCTGAACATCTGGACATTTTCCGTGGAGACGTGTACGAACTGTATCAGGATCGACGCGAGAGCGGAAGCAAGCTTGGAGCGGATATCAGATTCCTTTTTGATATTGTCGGCTTGTGTCGGCCCTACGCAATGAAAAACCACAAAATTGAAAACTCAAACAACATAGCCATGTTCAAGAACTATTTTAAGATTACTTATCGAAACCTGTTGAGACAAAAAGTTTATTCTTTTCTCAATCTAAGCGGCCTTGCCATTGGGCTAGCTTGCTCCATTCTTATTTTTCTATATGTAAATGATGAGCTGAGTTATGATAGGTTTCACGAAAAAGCAGATCGAACCTACCGAATGCTGGAGCATTTCCAGGATGAAGGAAACGGGGAACATTCCGCCAGCCAGCCCTTCCCAACCGGACCAACACTCCAGGCAGAATATCCGGACGAGGTGGTTCAAGCTGTACGTTTGTTCAATTTTCAGTCCCCCTCTTTGGCGCTAGCTAACAAAGCAGCGGATAAGGCCTTCAATGAAAGCCGGATCTTCTTTGCTGATTCTACTTTTCTGGATGTATTTGATTTCGAACTGATTGCTGGAAATAGGGAAACAGCATTAGACAATCCCAACAGCATCTTGATCACCACTTCAATGGCTAGAAAATATTTCCCCGATGAAGATCCAATGGGAAAATTTCTTGAAATACAAGGCCGTCAAAATCTTGAGGTAGTGGGAGTGCTCAGAGACTCTCCAAAAAATGCGCATTTTCAATTCGATTTTATCGTCTCATTTTCAAGTTTGAAACCATGGTTTGGAGGTAACTATCCAAGAGGATGGTATTGGAATCCTTGCTGGACGTATGTTGTATTAGAAGAAAATGTGACAAAAGAGCAAGTAGAGTCGCACTTCCCCGTATTTGTTGATAAGTTCTTTCCAGGATTCATAAAAGAGCACGTTACGCTTGAACTGCAGCCATTAACGGACATCCATCTTTACTCCAACCTTGACTATGAAATTGAGGCAAATAGCAATGTAGAGAGCATCTATATCTTCAGCGCGATTTCCTTTTTTGTACTGCTAATCGCAGCTATCAACTTTATCAATTTGAGTACGGCCAGAGCAACAAAAAGGGCGAGAGAAGTGGGGGTTAGAAAATCCCTTGGTAGCTCCAAAGCACAGCTTATTAATCAACATGTGTTTGAGTCTCTTTTCATGACTTTTCTGTCGATGATTTTTGCATTAGTTGTTGTAGCTATTTTCTTACCCGCTTTCAATGTCCTTACTGAAAAAGCAGTATCGTTCTTTTTACTGCTACAACCACAATACCTGGTGATCTTAGTAGCAATTACCTTAATTGTAGGCTTGCTTTCTGGGTTCTACCCGGCATTTGTACTCTCGTCCTTCAATACGGTTTCGGTATTAAAAGGAGCACACCTTAAAACCAGTGGATTGAACTTCAGAAAAATCCTGGTGACAATTCAATTCAGCATTTCCATTTGCTTAATCATTGGGACGATTGTCGCAATCAATCAACTGCAGTTTCTAATGAACAAGGATGTTGGGTTTGATCAGGATAATATCGTCATGGTACCGGTCATTAGGTCTCCCATGGGGCAGCATTACGAAAATTTTAAAACACAAGCCCTTCAAAGTCCACGCATAACTTCCATAACAGCCGTAGAAGAAATTGTAGGTGCCAAGCACCAGGTTGGAAATTATCAATTCGAGGGCATGGACGAGTCTAAAGCATATGCTCGATTCAATATGCGTCACGATTTTGCCAAAACCTTTGACATTCCGATTGTCGCTGGAAGAGCATACAGCTACGAAGTACAGACAGATGATTCTTTAGCACTGGTGGTTAATGAAACATTCGTAAAAGCCATGAATTGGGGATCTACGGAAGAGGCTATCGGACAGCGATTCTACTTTCGGGGTGAGTTACGAGGAAGAGTCGTGGGTGTAGTAAAAGACTACAACTTCGTTTCCAAACATCGCCCGATTGCACCACTTGTTCTAACACTTAACTCAAGGAGAGGGGCTTTCAATCTCTTTATTAAGTACGTGGCTGTTAAAATCAATGGTGCGGACATTGAAGATTCAATTGCAGACATTGAAAGTGCCTGGAAGTCGGTCATGCCTAATATGCCTTTTGATTATTTCTTTCTTGATGACACGTTGAATGATTCTTACAAGGCGGAAAAAAAGCTGAGTAATGTCACCATCATTTTTTCAGTATTGACAATTCTAGTGGCATGTCTCGGTCTTTTTGGCTTAGCAACATTTAGTGTAGAGCAAAGAACCAAAGAAATAGGGGTTCGGAAAGTCCTGGGAATCTCAACATCTCAGATTCTAGTGCTTTTGTCAAAAGAATTCCTGTTACTGATATTGATCGCATTTGTTGTCGCAATACCTATTTCCTATCTGCTTACGCAAGAATGGCTTAATAGCTTTTCATACAGAATAGGCATTGAATTTTGGCCTTACATTGTTTCAGGATTGTTGACATTTATTGTGGCTTTCCTTACTGTAGCCTATCACAGTATGAAAGCATCTCTTATAAATCCTGTGGAGACACTTAAGTATGAATAATTCTATTAGCCCAAACTAAACAGATATGAAAATCAAAACATTACTACTTTCACTAATACTGGTTTGTATTCTGGAAGCAACGGCTCAATCAGATACTGATTTGATTGAGAAAACATTAACCGACTATATTGAAGGCTCTACCAACGGACAACCGAATCGCCTGAAAGAAGCTTTTCACGCAGATTTAAACTTATACTACGTCAGAAACAATGAGGTCCGGGTTTGGAGCGGAAAGGATTACATCCTTGATACCAAAGAAGGCCAACCCACAGGTGAGAAAGGAAAAATTCTATCGATTGATTATGAAAATGATGCTGCTATGGCCAAGGTTGAAATTTTTAACCCAGAGAACAACAACACATACATCGACTATTTCATGTTGCTAAAAACAAATGACAAGTGGACAATCATTCATAAAATGTTCACCAAAAAACAGTAACGGCTAGTAGTCTGTTTTGATCGACTTGTTGAGTGGAAGGCCAAGTTGATAGCCAATGTCTTCATCTTTGGTTTCGTCTACTACGTCAAGTCCGTACTTAATGTCTTTTGGGTTTTCGTAAACAAATGTTCCAAACATGCGATCCCAAATTGACAACACATTACCAAAATTGGTGTCCGTCCAGGGTCGTTCGAAGTGATGGTGAAACTTGTGGGTATTGGGTGTAATGATGATTAAGCTCAGAGTTTTATCAAGCCAACCTGGCAATTGAATGTTCGCATGCGTCCAGTACGCAAAAAAGATTGTAACCATTCGATAGAAAAGGTAATAGGCCACAGGGATTCCGAAAATTATTACTGTGGAGAGCGCGAGCACTTCTCTAAGAATGTATTCAACCGGGTGTTGCCGAGTACCAGTGGTAGCATCTACTTTGGTATCACTGTGATGAAGCATGTGCAATTTCCACATCCATTTGATCCGATGCAATAGGTAATGCGCAGTGTATTGTGATACAAGGTCAAGAGCAACAAAAGCAATAAGCAATTCTGCCCAAACTGGTAGAATTACCCAGTTCAACACCCCAAATTGAGATTGATCTAACCAATAAAAAACACTAACGGTGACAATTCCTATGACAACATTGATAACCATAAGGAATGAGAAAAACACCAGGTTCACTCCATCATGCCTGAGCTTTTTGTATTCATGCTTAAACAATGGAATAATGATCTCCAAGGTCCAGAAAAAAACCAGGCAAATTAAAACCCAGGAAAGTTTCTGAAGAGTCGTTAGCGATTCAAAGAATAATAGAAAATCCTCCATAGCATTAGTTTATCATTGATAAATATACCAATTCACCTAGAGGAATGTTTGTCTGATATTAAAATTCGCAGTTTCCTGGAGTCCTTGGAAATGGAATTACGTCACGTATATTGTTCATACCAGTGACAAATTGGATCATTCGCTCAAAGCCCAGTCCGTATCCGCTGTGTGGAACAGTTCCGAACTTTCTTGTATCCAAATACCACCAGAGTTCCTCTGCAGGAATACCCATTTCCTTCATTCGCTGCTCCAGCTTATCCTTCCGTTCCTCTCTTTGAGATCCTCCAACGATTTCACCAATACCAGGGAACAAAACATCCATCGCCCCTACTGTCTTGTTGTCATCATTCTGTCGCATGTAAAATGCTTTAATCTCTTTTGGATAATCAAAAAGTATCACTGGTTTCTTGAAATGCTTCTCAACTAAGAAACGTTCATGCTCGGACTGTAGGTCAGCACCCCAATCTTCGATCAAGTATTGGAATTTCTTCTTCTGATTTGGCTTGGACCTTTTCAGGATTTCTATAGCTTCAGTATAAGTAAGCCTTACGAAATCATTTTCCTGGACGAACTTCAAACGTTCCAAAAGGCTTAACTCATTTCGTTCGTTTTGAGGTTTGGTCTTTTCCTCATCCAATTCTCTCTTTTGCAAAAATTCAAGATCCTCCTGACAATTTTCCAATGCATAGCCAACCAGGTTCTTCAGCATGTCCTCAGCCAAATCCATCGTGTCATCCAAATCATAAAAGGCCATTTCGGGTTCGACCATCCAAAATTCAGCGAGGTGACGAGTGGTGTTACTATTCTCGGCTCGGAATGTTGGACCAAACGTGTAGATCTCTGAAACGCCCATTGCTGCCAGCTCCCCTTCAAGCTGTCCAGACACGGTTAAGTTCGTTTCCTTTTCAAAGAAATCT
>JANQST010000125.1 GCA_028279155.1 Cyclobacteriaceae bacterium | reverse complement strand
ATGTCACTTTGACCGGCCGTTGCCAAAGTGCCGGAGCAAACATAAAAGTTGCGGGAATATTCAAATGCGCATGCGTCTCATCGACTTGCGCATAAGTTCCTCCACCTCTATTGGCAAAGAGTGTGTAAGTGACCTTCACCTCTCCATCATGACCACTGACGTCCCATTGCTGAGGGTTTGGTCTCGAAATTGGCAGTTCATTTCCTTTACTGTCTACAGCCTTTACATTGTAAACATTTTTAGCAAAATCATGGATCGCATATCTACCCGGAGAAGTTCTGCTCATACGAAGCGATAAAACCTTATTTTCCAGGTTGGAAAACCGTGCTTCTACCACTGCTTCATGATGAACAGCCCTCTCAAAAGAGATGGAGTATTCGTTATGTGTCTGTGCATTTGCAACTACTAAAAAAACGATTAGTAGTATTAAGGTGAACAACAATTTTTTCATTTGACTTGCTTTTGCTTCGAAATTAGAAAACTATTCTGAACCGGAGCGAGCAAGCAAATGCATTTTCACTTTTGACCATTCCCATGAGCTGGGGGGCGACTAATTCTCCCTAAGATAATAGTAGTCCCCAAGATACGTGAAAGCATAACCACTGCTTTCCAGGATCAAATGATCTGAAACGCTTATTTCATCGTTTGCAACATCATCAATATTCATCTCTTTCAGCAGGTTACCTTCATAGTCATAGACCTTCACCTTGCTTTGCAAAGCGTCATCTGCAAGTATTTGCATTTCGACTTGTTCCTGATTGGTTTGAAAGGGGATAGGAATCCCCAGGAGCATGGCCACCACAATCACGGCGCCAATAGTTATTGTTTTCATTTCAACCTAGTTTTATTTTGAGTATTTTGACCTATTATGTCCAACGGAGATTGAAAAGGAGGGTTTTGTTAAATGTTATTAACATTTTCTGAACAACTGAATAACAACGATCGTCTTATTAGCTTTATCCTGCGATGAACAGATATAAGATCTATTGGCTTTGCCAAATTGTTGGCTGGGGACTCTGGGGGTTTTTTCAAATATTCCTATACACGTTCGCAGAACGATTTGATGTTGACCAGGCAGTCGGGATTCTACTCCAGGTCTTGTACAATATTGTCGCGACTCACCTGTTCAGGAGCCTGATTATTCGGTTAAAGTGGTTGGATCTGAGGTGGAATCGATTGATTCCAAGATTGCTTGGGTCCTCCTTGCTGTTGAGCATCTTGAACTATTTGGTTTATCTCGTGGCAACTGAATTGTTTGCTGGCGGAATGAGTAGGGTCGATCTGCTTCCGGTAAGTATTGCTGTCACAATTATTGGGTACTGGGCGGTTTATTTCATATGGGCGATTTTCTATTTCACTTTTCATTATGTGGATAGATACAACAAAGCTTTGAAAGTAGAATCTGAGGCCCGTGAGGCAGAACTAAACAACCTCAAAGCTCAATTAAACCCGCATTTCATTTTTAATGCGCTTAATAGCATTCGTGCCCTGGTGGATGAGAATCCATTGAAATCGAAGGAATCAATAACTCAGCTGTCGCACATCCTTAGAAATTCATTGACGAGCGATAGAAAGAAATTGATTGCTTTTGGTGAGGAGCTCAAAACAGTAATGGATTATCTCGCCCTTGAATCGATCAGGTATGAAGAAAGGTTAGGTATAACTTTCGATATCGACGAAAGGTCTGGTGACTTTCTAGTGCCCCCACTTATGCTCCAAACATTGGTTGAGAACGGCATTAAGCACGGCATTTCAAATCGAAAAGAAGGCGGGAGGATAACAATATCAGCTGATGTTAGAAAAAAACATCTTAGATTAGAAATCCGTAATACCGGTCAGCTTTCTTCAGAGAAAAAAAACGGTGTTGGATTAGGGCTGGAAAACACAATAAAAAGATTAGAATTGCTATACCACGGAGATGCCAGTTTTGATATAAAAAATGAAGATCCAGATACGGTTTTAACCAAAATATCAATCCCCAAAATATGAAGGCTATTATTATTGATGACGAACGGCTAGCAAGAAAAGAGCTGTTGAGCTTATTAGAGAATCATCCAAACATCGATGTTGTTGATGAAGCGGTCAATGCAGATGAGGCAGTTGAAAAAATTGAACAGCATGATCCGGACGTGATTTTTCTAGACGTCCAAATGCCGGGTAAAACGGGATTTGAATTGCTTGAGACCATGGAACGTGTTCCTCAAGTAATTTTTACGACAGCTTATGACGAATTTGCCTTGAAAGCCTTCGAGTTCAATGCACTTGATTATTTACTTAAGCCAATTCAAGCAGAACGTCTTTCAGAAAGCGTTCAGAAAATTCAGGCGCGATCTAATAAGAAAGCTGGTAGCAGGGACCATAAGCTTGGCGGGGAGGATCAGGTATTTGTAAAAGATGGAGACAAATGTTGGTTTGTAAGACTATCGGATGTACGCTTGTTTGAATCTGATGGAAATTACATAAAAGTGTATTTCGAGAACTTCAAACCGATGATTCACAAATCCCTGAATGCTCTAGATGAGCGGTTGGATGATCGTACATTTTTCAGAGCCAGTAGAAAACACATTATAAATCTAGGGTGGGTAGAATCAATTGATACCTGGTTTAATGGAGGACTTTTGGTTCAGCTAAAAGGAGGCGAAAAAATCGAAGTGAGCAGGAGGCAGTCAGCGAGGTTCAGGGAGATGATGAGCCTTTAGTGGTTGACCTTTTCAAGAAAGGATTTCTCAACCTGCCAATCTTTGGAAAGTGTTAGAATCGCAGTTGTTTCCATTTCTGTTAAATATCCCTTACTGTTGTTGGCCTCCCAAACTTCAATAAGATGGTCGACTCGATCTTGTTCAGTTAACTTTAAAAACACTTTTTGAAGAAATTCCCTTGAGCGTTCAAAGGCTGAAATGTAGTCCTCGGCTATGAATTTATTGGCCCAGTCCAATTCTTTTGAAGCACTCAATGTTCGTGCTGATTCTTCCAAAAGATCTCGCTCCTCATCATCTAGTCCATGATAATGGAAGATCAAGGATTTTAGGAGCATTATCGCCTTTTTTGTCAATTCATCCATGGAGCGTCAAAAGTAGCAGTTATTCATCAAAAAAAAGTTTTAGAGCAATCTCATCTGCAACCAAAAATCCTTTTGAGGTAAGATGAAGTTTTTCCCCTTCAATTTCTAACAATTTCTGGTCTTGCAAAAGTTCGATTGGGGACTGATGTTCTTCAAAAAGATCGATACCAAAATCAGTTTCAAGCTTCGTTAAGTCTAAGCCAGCAATTGTTCTCAGATTGGTTAATATTCGCTCATTCACGAGTTGAGTCTGAGAGAGTTTCTCCGTTTCAAAATATGAACTCCCATTTGTAATGGCCTTTAAATACAAGGAATTGTTACGAACGTTGAACTGTCGAGTTGAACCATTATAAGAATGGGCACCAGGCCCTACACCAAGATAGTTTTTTCCTGCCCAGTAGGAGGAGTTGTGGAATGATTCAAATCCAGGCTTGGAGAAATTAGATACTTCGTACTGTTGATAGCCAAATGATTTCAATGACTCAATCGTTTTCAAGTATTGACTTGCGGCTTCCTCTTCAACAACCTCGATCAATTCTCCTTTGTTTTTCCGATGACCAAAAACAGTTCGATCTTCAATCGTGAGTCCATAAATGGAGATGTGTTCAGGACCAAGGTCTGCGCTTTTCCTGAGATCTTCTAGCCAATCACCGATTTCATTTCCTGGGAGTGCGTAAATAAGATCCACTGAAATGTTTTCAAACTCAACAGTTCTTGCGTTTTTAAAGGCAAGCTTGGCCTGTTCCGAAGAATGGATCCTGTTCATCCATTTGAGTTTTGAATCCTTAAAGGTTTGGATGCCAATACTCAATCGATTCACCCCAATTTTTTGCAGTGATTCCAACTTTATAACGTTAAGATCTTCAGGGTTAGCCTCCAGTGTAATTTCTGCAGAAGGATTGATCTCAAATGAACCAGATAGTGTGGACATAAAAGCTTTCAATTCCTCAGGGTTAAGCAAGGATGGAGTGCCTCCGCCAAAGTAGATGCTATCTATCCTTTCATCTAAATAGTCTGACCTTTTTCTGAGTTCATGACAAATAGCTTGTGTCATTTCTGATCGCCGGGTGAGATTGGTTGAGAAATGGAAATCACAATAATGGCAAGCTTGTTTGCAGAATGGAATATGAATGTAGATACCCGCCATGATTTTAGTAAGAGCTAAATTGCAAAGTCCAATGCAAAGAAGTCTTTTTCCGCTGTTTTTTTTAATTGCATTTTGCTCGTATTCTCAGATTAGTTCCTCCTTTTTGATTGATGGAAGGTTTGACAAAAAACAGGTGTTCCAGGACTCACTTCATCTATTGGATTATTTACAAGACTACAAATTAGATGCAGTAGCCAAAGGCTATTATTTTGCCGGCGTGGATTCCATTAAGGAAACAGCCAATGAGAAAGTCATCTACTTGCACAGAGGAGAGAAAATGAAAATTGATATTGAGGGAATGAATGGTAGTAGTGCACGAAAAGAACTTGAGAAAAGAATCAACTATTTTTCGAATAACGGATATCCATTCGCTTCTATTCGAATTGACTCTTCAAGGATACAGAATGGTATGCTAAAGGGTCGGATCACTGAGGAGAAAGGTCCTTACATTGTTAATGATTCATCCTTTTTCTTTACTGAAATCAAAACCAACGCAACATACATTCATTATTTGCTAGATCATGTGATTGGTGAACCATTCAAGGAATCAAATTATCGTCGAATAAATGATCGTCTGGATAGATCCTCTTTTCTGAGGTTTAAAAGACCTGTAGATATTTCTTTTCAGAATGAAAAAGCCAAGCTATACCTGGATATTGAAGAAAAAGAGGCCAGTTCATTTGAAGGTGTGCTCGGGCTCCAGCAACAAGGCTCCGGCAAAAGCAGTGTTGTAGGTAGTATTGATCTTAATGTTGAGAATCTGTTCAGATCCGGGAAGGAACTGGGGATAAATTGGGAGAGTTTTGCCAACGAATCGCAAGAACTTTTCCTATCGTATAGCCATCCCTTTTTTCTTGGCTCTAAACTGAAGCCTTATTTTGAATTTGGGTTGCTTAAGCAAGATTCCATTTTTCTGAAAAGATCAACTAGTATTGAAATTGGTGCTTACATTTTATCAGACCTTGAGGTTCGAGTAGGCTACACTAGAAATACAGGTTCTCTTCTTTCAACAGAGACCTCAACATTACTGAATTCTGACATTGCAGATTATAACTCTGACATTTATAGCCTTAAACTTGGTAAAGGGAGCCTTGAACGTAATGAACTTGGTTCTAATTATTCGTGGAATGCAGGTGTTAGCCTAGGCTCAAAAGAAATTGAAAACAATTTGAGTTTGCCGGTTTCATTTTATGACACATTGAATTTGAATACTAATGTTTTTCATTTTGACCTTGACGCTATGCTTAATAAGAAAATCTTCAGCAGACAACAGTTTAGTCAGCAAGTGAAAATAGGTTGGATTGAAAATGATGAACTACTGAATAATGAAAGATACAGGCTGGGAGGATTAAGGTCTATTCGTGGCTTTAATGAAAAGTCTTTTTTTGCCGATAGATATCTAATTAGCAGAACTGAGTTGAGGTCTTTCTTCGAAAAGGGTAGCTATATCTACTTATTCTTCGACCAACTTTTTTTCAGAAATGGAGGCTATACAGATTCGCCATCTGGGACTGGATTAGGATTTTCTCTCGCTACTTTATCCGGGCAGTTTAACTTTGCATTGGCAGTTGGCCAATCAAATGGTCAACGCATGGAATTTTCAAATATGAAAATTCATTTTGGGTATGTAACAAGTTTTTAGATTGCGCGGATTCATAGTTCTATTTCTGACAGTTCTGGTTCACAGCCTTGTAGGGCAGAATGATACTATTGTTGTAAAAGATTACACAGGAATTTTTATTACAACGGATGAGTCAGGAAATACTGCTCCAGTTACTGATTATTCGAAGATCAACAAGGCTGGGTTTTTTTTAAATGAGATACCTGAAGGAACATTAAGAATTTGTAACGATCAGGAAGTATTTGCCTGGGTAGATGGACGACTTGTGCTTAGTGCTAAAGGATGTGTATTTGTAAACCCCGAAATACTTTTTAAACACACTTCTTCGGACTCAGTGTTTTTCTCTTTCAATGCGTCACCAAGGTTTGAAAATTTTAAATGCGAACTTGTCATTTTTGAGGATCTAAAAGTTTTATCAGACGAAGTTTCAAAGCCAAGACAAGTCAGTGATTCATTTCATGAATTTTGTATTATCGCAATCTTGATTTTGCTGTTGGGATTAGGATTGTTCGCAACCGCCTTCCAAGGCAGACTTAATTTTTTCATAAGCAGAACCTTTTCTCTAAAATCCAGCGCGTATCAGTTTACCAATACCAGCTTCTTCGGGAGGGCTAATATTGCGATGATTATACTGGTTTGCTTAACAGCTGCCTTTGAGATCATATACATTGATCAAAAGATCAATTTTCAATTCATCAAGCCATTGAGCCAGGGAGGCTATTTTATTTGGTGGTTAACCATGACAATGTGGTTATGCCTCTTTTTTTTAGGAAAAAGGGTTTTAACACAGGCAATTTCCAGGCTGTTTCAAATGCCGAAGCTCAGAGACTGGCAGCTTTTTGATTTAGTTAATTTCTCAGGATACTTTGTGTTGGTTTTGTTTATTATAATCCTCTGGGATTTTATACTCAAGAGTCAATCAGCAACTTGGATAAATTCTTATTTCTCCTATTATTTTATCGGTGTCCTATTACTCTTCGCGATGTGGTTCATAATAAAATTTGTTATTAATTCAACCTATCAAAAACTCCTTATTATTTCCTACCTTTGTGCCACCGAAATAATACCCTCCATCTTATTGATGGTATGGTTCTTAAAATAGTTATAAAACTGATTCTCCGAGATGAGTGCGAATGAAGACCTGTTAGTGTTGGATAAAAAGCGAGCAAGAGCTGTGAAAAGCATATTAGTGTCACAGCCTGAACCAACAGACCCGAATTCTCCATATTTGAAATTAGCGGAAAAGTACAATTTGAAAATAGACTTTCGAAAGTTTATTGAAATTGATCCTGTTGATATCAAGGAGTTCAGAAAACAAAAGGTGACAATTTTAGATCACACTGCCGTCATTTTCACAAGTAGAAATGCAGTTGATCATTTCTTCAGATTAGCGACCGAAAGTAAGATCGAGATACCGTCAGATATGAAATATTTTTGCATATCTGAACAGACAGCCAATTACCTTCAGAAGTACATCGTTATCAGGAAGAGAAAGATATTTACTGGTGAACGAACAGCTAGTGATCTTCTGAATGTTATCAAGAAACATAAGGATGAAAAATTCATCTTTCCATGTTCCAACATCAGAACGGATGACATTCCAAATTTCCTAACTGAAAATGAGTACGATTGGTCTGAAGCCATTATATATAGAACTGTAGCATCCGACCTATCTGATTTGGATGATGTTACATATGATATAATAGCATTCTTTTCACCGTCAGGAATTGAGTCTTTGTTTCACAACTTCCCTGATTTCAAGCAAAACAATACGAGGATTGCTGCTTTTGGACCCACAACCTCAAAGGCGGTAAAGGAAGCAAACCTAATACTGGATATTCAGGCGCCGTTACCAAATGCTCCGTCCATGACAGGTGCCATAGAGATTTATATCAAAGAAGCTAATAATTTGTAATAAGGGTTATTAATTTGTAAGCGTTATACTTACACTATGGATCTTCGAAATAGGATCGGTCTTATTCTTATAACAAGTACGCTTACATTTTCTGCGGTAGGACAGAATGATTTCTTCTTTAATCATTACATGTTCAACCCTTCCTACTATAACCCTGCTTGGATAGGTGTTGAAAGTGAAGCCTTCGTTACAGGGCATCACAGAAGTCAATGGCTGGGCTACGAATCCTCATTTGATGGAAGTGGAGGTGCTCCTTCAAGTCAATTAATTTCATTAGTTGTCCCTGTTCAGGGAAAGATTGCCGGAGTTGGAATGTCAATTTCAAATGATCGGGTAGCAAACCTTACCAACCTTCAAGCAAGGCTGGCGGTTTCTCTAAAAAAAGAATTCCGATTTGGAAACATACATGCTGGCTTAATGCCGTCACTGTTCTCACAATCATTAGACTTTGGCCAATTTCGACCAGTTGAACCAGAGCCAGGACTTGCACAAGGAAAGGAGTCTCAAATGAAATTTGATTTGAATGCCGGACTCTACTTTGAATCAAATCGGAACTACTTCGTTGGTTTTTCAGCAGTCAATATTCTGGAGCCAGCATTTGATTACGGGACACAATTATCTGGTGGTAGCCTAAGCAATTCAGTTTCAACTAATTATTTAATTACTGCCGGAACTTCCATTGGGATTTCCAGGGATTTTGTACTCAGGCCCACAACCCTGATAAGGACCGATTTTAAGTCTTATACATTTGAATTGGGCGGAATTGCCTACTATCAAGACAAGATGTGGGGTGGACTTTCTTTCCGCAGGTCAGAATCCATAAGCTTGCTTCTTGGATATGCATTTCTCGACAACCAATTAAGATTTGGTTATGCATTTGACTATGTGGTCAAAGACCGTGAAGCCAAGCAGCCTACCTCACATGAACTGTACATCCGCTACAACCTACCGAATTTGGTATTTGGAGGTAGAAAGGCCGTAAAGACCCCAAGGTTTAATTTTTAGTCAGGCCTATCTTGGCGTTTGTCCAAAAAAGAAATAAATCCTTCCTAGATTTCATTTATGATTTTATATTTAGGCGGAATATCGTACAATAATTCTTGTTAAAGTTTGTTTATTTTACATACTTGCATGTTCAATTAAGGTGTTATGAATAAAAAGAGTGTTTTTACAATATCAAATTGTATGATCCTTGGCATTGCTGTGGTGCTCTCAGGTTGTGGGCTATTTGGCAATAATCAAGGTGATCGTGGAGAGCTACTTGGCGCTCCAGATAGACAGGGATGGGAGATGACCAGACCGTTCGGAATGGTGTCAGTTCCATCAGGAACATTCCATATGGGTCAAGCGGATGAAGATGTCGCGGCAACCCAAATAAATTTCAACAAACAGGTAACGATCGGTGCATTCTTTATGGATGATACTGAGATCACAAACAATGAGTATAGGCAGTTCACTCAGAACATTACTGAAGGATCAGAGATTGATCTACCTACAGGATTTTCTGTAGCTGATTTAATTCCTGATACTACAGTTTGGACAAGAGACTATACCCATCATATGGGAGACCCTTTGGTTTTATACTATTGGTCGCACCCAGCATTTGATGACTATCCTGTTGTTGGTGTAAACTGGAATGCAGCAAAGTACTTCTGTGATTGGAGAACCAGATATCTGAATTCTTACAGGGAAAGCGTTGGTCTACCAATCATGCCTTCATTCAGACTTCCATCAGAAGCAGAGTGGGAGTATGCGTCAAGAGGTGGAAGAGATATGGCGAAGTATCCTTGGGGTAATCCATATATAAGGAATGCGAAAGGTTGTCTTTTGGCCAACTTCAAACCAGGGCGAGGTAACTACTTCGACGATGGATATGCATACACCTCTCCTGTGGGGACATATTTTGCAAATGAATATGGATTGTATGATATGTCAGGGAATATCGCAGAGTGGTGTGAAGATGCTTACAATCCTTCTGCTATGCCATTGACCTGGGATTTGAACCCTACCTACTTCGATGATAACATTCCTAATAAAGTAATAAGGGGTGGATCTTGGAAGGATATTGCGTACTTCCTTGAAACAGGAACCAGAACTTTTGAACACAAAGACACAACTAGAGCTTCTATTGGTTTTAGATGTGCAATGACGTATCTTGGTAGATCGTCAGGATATGAATTTTAAAAATCACACAAGAATAAATTTACTAACCTAAATAACAATAAACATGAGCAAAAAAGGCGGATTTCAGGAGTTACTCTACTCCACCATAATGCCAAAAGTCTACGGAATTGGAGCGGCAGTTGTAATTGTTGGAGCTCTTTTCAAAATCCTTCACATGGAAGGCGCTGCATTGATGCTTACCGTAGGTCTACTGACAGAAGCAGTAATCTTCTTTCTTAGTGCATTTGAGCCAAAACATGCTGACACAGATTGGTCTAAGGTGTATCCGGAATTAGCGGATGATTATGATGGTCCTTCTGCTAAGCCTCGAGCTGCTGTGCCACAACAGGCTTCGGGAGCTTCAGCTCAAATGGATAAAATGCTAGCGGAAGCTAAAGTAGGTCCTGAGTTGATCAAAAGTCTTGGAGACGGAATGCGTAACATGGCTGATTCAGCGAGAAAGATGTCAAATCTTTCAGATGCAGCAGTAGCTACGAACGAATATGCCGGAAATGTAAAGTCAGCATCCAAGTCTCTCTCGGAAATGAATAAATCATACGCTTCTGCGATGGAAGCCATGTCTGGAATGGCTGATGCTACAAAAGATACCAAGGAGTATCATTCACAAGTTCTTAACGTAACGAAAAGCCTTGGAGCTTTGAATGCTGTTTACGAAATGGAACTTAAGGATGCTCAAAGTCACACAAAAGCATTGAATAAATTTTATTCAAACGTAACTGGGGCATTGGAAAATATGGCCGAGGCTGGCAAGGAAACTTCTGCTTTCCAGTCAGAGTTGAACAAACTTACATCGAACATTTCTGCGCTTAATAGAGTATATGGTAATATGTTGACTGCTATGAGAGGAGGAGGCGGCAATAATCCACAGCAACAATAACCTTTAACTAAAAAAAATTATGGCAGGAGGAAAAGAAACCCCACGGCAGAAAATGATTGGTATGATGTACTTGGTGCTTACAGCATTGTTGGCACTGAACGTTAGTACCACAGTTCTGGACAAATTCGCCTTTATTAATCAAAGTCTGGAACAAGCAAATGGAGAAACTTCTACAAGAAATGGTCAGACTTTAGATGGTATGACTAAATCAGTTGAGGAAAAGGGAAACAGGGAGGAAGACCTTAAGGTAATATCAGCTGCCGAAGAATTAAGAGCTAAAACTCAAGAGGTATTAGCATCCCTAACGGATAGCAAGAATACTTTCATTGAGATTACCGGAGGATATGAAGAAGGTCATGATGGTGATAATATGCATATCCAGGGTAAAACAAATTATGATAAAGTAGGCCACTACATGATGCCAAAGGAAGACGGTGGAGATGGAAATGGTGAGCCTATGCAAGAAATGCTCAATGGGTATGCCGATTTCGTTAAAGACCTTTTAAAGAAAAATGGTGCTGACGAAAAAGAGCTTGCGAAATATCATAAGCTTGCAAAAGATGCCAATGAAGATGAGTATTGGAGTAAAGACCCAAATCAGAGAGGTAAAAAATGGTCTCAGCTAAGTTTTCATGATTCGCCAACACATGCGGCCTTAGCTACGGTTAGTGAATTTCAGGCCAATGTTTTGGGTTATGAAACAGCTGCAATGGATTATCTGAAGAA
>JANQST010000221.1 GCA_028279155.1 Cyclobacteriaceae bacterium | reverse complement strand
ACTTTGCGGTACAATTCTTCCTGTGTCGATCGTTTTGCCACCTCAAATCTTTTCAGCTTAGATCTAGTATCATTGTTTAATTGCGCAAATTCAGTTAGTAATAGAAAAAGCTGTGAATCGAAATCTTCCTGCGTCTCCGTGTCTGATAACAATTTTTCAATCTGGAGTCCGATGGTTTTGCTGATGTTAAATGGTACAGCGGGTATCCTAAGGTCACCACTGTCGATTTTAGGATTTTCAAGCAGCTCCTTGTCAGAGTTTTCCAATGCACTGAAACTGCTTTTCAGAAAATCCTCTTCGAAAAAAATGAGCAGTGTTCGATTTGGTTGATTGAATCGCATTTCCAATTCATCACGTGAATTGAGAAAATAAAATGAGCCTTTGGTAATGCTTATCGGTCGGTCATTCAGTCGATAATTCGCTTCGTCGAAATAGTTGGTTACGAATAAATAAGGTGTCTTATGCTTCGGGAAATAGTATTTGCCCGATGAATGTGCATAAATGGCTGAATTTGATGCCAAATTGGGAACTTCATCGTTGGCAGACTGATCATATGGTAAGGTTGTAGAGATCACGAATCTGCATTATACGGAAAATTTGCGCAAGGGATGTGCAAAAAAGCCTGACGATGAAATGTCAGGCTTATAAATCAAGTAATCCTCATAACGACTTATTCTTTCTTCTTGTAAATGCCGTCAAAAGCGGCATTCCATGTCTTGCCCTCATCTGCAGAACTTTCGAATAGCTGCCTTACAGTCCCATCTTCCAGCAATGTGAATGTCAGCCGCGAAAGCGTGATATTTCCTGAAGGAGTCATGAATTTGCTTTCGAATTGAAGCATCCCGTCCTCTCTTTTAGTTTCAAGGTAGTTATAGGTGTCTCCGCCACTTCCAACCCAGTGCTGATGCCATTTTTGATCGATTGGATCATAGAAGTTGATGCTTTGACCAGCATAATTTCTTGCTGTTGTGTAATTCTCGTGTATGGCACATCCACCTTTGGCCATTGTGATAGAATTTTCACCGACCTTATTGCCATTGACAAACACATCCCACTCTCCGAGCCAAAAATCAAAGTGCCTGTAGTCTTCGTTGCTCAAGCAGGGATAGGCGTTTAGTTCTACTTTGCTAAGTACTTTCTTGAAGTCTTCAGAATCCTTATAATCTGTATAGGCAGGATCGGATTGAAGTAGGGCATAAGTGGCCAGTCCATCATTGGCTGCTTCATTGAGAGAGTTGAGCATTTTTGCCTCATCCTTCATCATAGCGTACGACTTGCTGATACCCCAATAAATGAACTGCTTGTTGTAATTTCTTTCTTTTGCTTCTTTGAAATATTTAATGGCATCCTCGAATTCTTCGAGCCTTGATTTTGCAATCGCCAGGTTATACCAGTCTGAAGAATCTCCATCGTTCTTCTTTAAATACTTCTGGTAGTTTTTTGCAGCTTCTTCCCATTCCTGGTTGTTGAAATTGTCCAAAGCTTTTTCCTTGAGATCCTGTGCCATCAATTGACTGGATATCAGAGCAATAAGTAATAGTGTTCTTTTCATTTTGATTTTTGTTTGAGTTCGTGCGTAACGATTGATTAAGCTACGCTTCTTGGCCACTTAGAAGGGTAAATCCGATGATATTTTACCAAATTTTGGCTAAGCCAGAATGGATTGGTTTTCGCGAAATTCACTAGGCGCCATTCCGGTGAATCTTTTGAAGGCGTTATTGAATGAGGCTTTGTTATTGAATCCTGAATCGTATGCGACGTGTATGATCTTTTTTTGATCGTCTTCAAGAAGCAGTCGTTTGGCTTCTTCGATCCGGTATTCATTGATGAAATCAGCAAAATTTTTCCCATCCAGATCATTGATCACTTGTGAGATGTAGTGATTGGAAATATTCAAAGTTTCGGCAAGATCCTGGAGTCGGAGAGAGCTGTCAAGATACGGCCTATTTTCCTTCATGTGATTTCGTAAGGTATCAAGAATTGCAGATGAGGCTGATGTGTTTAGCGCAGATCGTTCGTATCGACCATTTTCATACATTTTGAAAACTTCTTGTCGTTGGAATCCATGATATCCTATGAAATATATGAAGAAGGCAGACATAACGGAGATCATGTAATCATATTCGATTTTAAGTGTGCCTGTCCAGACCAGTATGAAATAAGTGATAAATGAGAGACTGTATCCCAGAAAGGCCCACGTTACCTTTTTTCTCCATTGATAAAGCTTTAGCGCTCCATTAGAAAATCCTTTGTTAGCATATGTGAATTGAAAGATCAATCCTGTGTACACAGCCAAATGTACATTTTGCAAGACTGTTTGTATGGCCTGAAATGTTGGTCGAAATTCTATTGGATAGAACGACCAGCCATAGAAATAGACGATGTACAAGAACATTGGAATAAAATGATACTTGTTCAAGTACGCCTCTTTTCTACTTGATCTTACATAAAAATAGAGGAGTGGGCCGAAGGTATAGGTCAAGCCACCAAGAACGCCAATGTGTGGGGGTAACAGCGTATTATATCGGGTCCAATAACCCACATAATAAATAAGACAAAGGCTAAAAGAGAGGATTAGAAGGCCGAGTAAATTATTGATCCTGGATTTTCTTAGGAAAATCATAACGGACAGGAACAACCCCTGTACTGCAGCAATAAGGAAGAATATGGTCCATGTATTTAGGGAAGGCTCCATAATTGAAGTTACTCAATTATTAACGTAAGACATGACAATCGAAATGTGATCAACCCTGAAGATACATAACCATGTATTCAGCATTGATATATTGATCACCTATCTTAAGGTCTTTTAAAACGAGAGGTCCTTGGCTGATGAATCCACATTTTTTATAGAAATCAGATGCGGAAATGGATTGATTGGAATGCAAAACCCAAAGGTGAATTTGCTCTAACCCATCGAGCTTCTTTGTTATTGTGATTAGCTCATCTATGAGTTTTTTACCGATGTTCAAACCTCTGTGGTCAGGATCTACATACATTGCATGGATCATGGACTTATGTCGTCCTTTCGAACGTTGATCCCTCCTGAATTTCACAAAGCCAACGAGTTCTTTTTCAAGAAAGGCTCCTAATACAAACCATTCTGGTGGTGAACCTACAACTTCGAGCTCTGACGTAAAATCTAAGCGTGTCCTTTCCTTCTCATCTTCATAGCTTTCGCTGAAAGCAAACGGATCATTTTTGTAGCTTTTTAACCGCACATCTCGATAGCTCTCAGTATCGTTTTCATCGAGAAACCTCAATTCGATATTCATGCATCAATAATACATCCGAATTTCTAGTTTTTGGTTTTTGTCAAATAAAAGCCTGTGATTACGGTCCAGGCGACAGTTCCAAAAATGAATAAACGAAAACCATGTAGATCCACAAAAACAAAACCTGCTGCTAATAATGCCCCCGCAAAAACAGCCAGGATGATACCACTATAACCTATCCATATAGGGAAAGCTTTGGTTCGGACGATGGCGATCGACCAAAAGAGCGTAGATACTAAAACAGCACCTATGTATATAAAATCGAAGGCATGGTTAAACGCCATGTTATATCGCATGATGGGTTTGATTGAATCGATTACTTCGGGGGATGCTTCTGAATATCGCTGGATGAATCCTGTCAGAATAAGACCGTTTAATGCAGCAGCAAGCATTACTGCGATCAGACCAAAAAACATGAATGAAAAACCAACACGAGCAAAAAAGGTATCTTCTTCCAGGCGATGGGTAATTCCCCAGTAGCCATAAGCAACAAATGGAACAGAAACAATTGCGATCGCATGTGAAATTATAGCAATGTTCACAATACTCAAAAGGTGATTGAAATCTCCACCTACCGGGTGCAGAACCATAGTCACCACCATTAAGAACGATCCGATAATCAATGATATTCCTGCGCTTTTCTCAAAATTGCTTTTCATTATGAATAAGTTTTGCTTGAGGCAAACTTAGAAGGACTGACTTGCAGGAGCACTTGATCGAAATCAAGAAATCAGATTATTTTTCGTCGTACACGACTAAGGGTTTCGGGCGTGATTCCAAGGTAAGAGGCAATCAGTT
>JANQST010000219.1 GCA_028279155.1 Cyclobacteriaceae bacterium | reverse complement strand
CTCCAAACCTCTTTGTGTTTCCCTTAATCTTCGTTCGAATGACTTCTCTGGGATAGCTGCACGAGCTTCTTCTAGTTTTGTTCCGCGCAATACCCCAGTTTTAGACTCGATCCCGAGGTATTCCAGCGCTGCTTTATTTGCCAGCCCAACCAATCGATCGTATCGTGTAACGAGAACAGGGTAGTCTTCAGTTACATCATCAATCAACGCTCTGTAAGGCTCATAAGCCCTCTTTTTCTCACTTCCACCACTGGAACCTGCAGCCCAGGCTTCATAGGCTCCCCAATCTCCTCTTGTGATCCAACTTCCTTCCGGCAAGCGACTGGTAGTTTCTATAACTCGTTGCCTGAATAAGCTATCTGAATTCACATCCAACAAATTAATCCCCAAAAGCAAACTCCCGGCAGAGGCAAAATGAACATGCGAGTCGTTGAATCCCGGAACCATCAACCGACCTTTTAAATCTATTGTTCTGGTTCCACCCGGAGCTTTTCCTTCTCCTGTGGCTGCTATGGAATTCCCTTTGACAGCAACCCAATTAGCCCATGGAGTGGCTTCTTCTCCCGTCCATATTTTCCCATTCGATAGTATAAGGTCATAAACACCTTCTTTGTCTTGACAAGAAATAAAAAGAATAGCGGCTACAAGAAACGAGGTTAATTTTTTCATGAGGCTTGAGTTGGAGATTGAATTTACTAACTGTTAAGGAAAAAAGTGCAAATCCTTCTATGTGGACATACACAGCCTGACTTCATCATGTCGGTCACGTAATCCCTCATAACTTCAATTTTCAAATCAAAAAATGAATACAATGCATCGAATCATTACCTGTCTGTCTCTCACCTGTGCATGGGCTTTTTCACAAGCCCAGGTTTGGTCTCCTGATGGAAGCAAAATCGCTTTCTTTTATATCCACAGCATCGAAGATCTCTACCTGGTAGATAGCGACGGATCAAATTTTGAGATAATAGAAAAGCATCCGGATCGGGATTTTGCGCCAGCATGGTCGCCAAATGGAAAAAAGCTTCTATTCACTTCTGTCCGAGATGGTCATCATGAATTATATGAATTGAATTTGAAAAGTGGAAAGTCTAAGCGGGTGACCCAAACAGAATTTGACAGTGAAGACGGTCATTACTCTCCAGACGGAAAACAGATCGCTTTTACAAGCAACAGAGGTGGTAAAAATGACATTTACATTATGAATAGCAATGGAAAAGGTGTTCGTAAGATCACAGACACTGAAGCTGTTGAATCAACTGCTAAATGGTCACCAAATGGGGAAAAGATCCTATTTAGGTCAGCTCCTAATAGAAAATCTCCAGCCGATCTATTCACCATAAGTATTGACGGTAACGACAGAAAACAGGTAACCAAAACTTCATCAACAGAATTTCATCAAAGTTGGTCCAGAGATGGTCAGAAGATCTGCTACATCGCTGTAGTTGATGGAGTGTTTGAACTCCACATCGCCAATGCTGATAGCTCTGAGGACAAAGTGCTAGTAAGGAATGAAGGCTATCAAGCGTTCTTCCCTAACTGGTCTCCTGACGGAAAATGGATTGCATTTACCAAGGATGTTTCAGAAGGCACAAAAGAAGGATATCCAGCGCTCTATAAAGTGGATCTTGAAGGAAATGAGGTGTTGCTGAGTAACAAAAATAGTTTCCATCTATATGAAGAATCAAATTGAAATGAAAGCCACTCAATTGCAGCGATTATTTTATGAATGATGAATTACTCTCATCTCAAATCTCTATTTATTTAGTTAAAGTGAATTTGATCAAGGTTAGAAAAAATGTTGAGCGAAATGATTGATCAATTATTTCGTTCATCCTGATCCATATGATTTTTTACACACCGGCAGCTTAAAGCATATGATTTTACCACCCTGCTTCGATACACAAAATCATCTCCTGCGTCCACATCTCTATGCCAGGCATGTGCCATATCCGCTTCTGTGGCAGTCCAAAACGCACTGTTGGTGTTGATCCTGGCAAACTCTCCATTTTTTCTTCTGTAACCAGCAAATAGAATTTCCATTCCGCTCTCTCCCCCTTTTTTCATTTTTCCTCCTTCATCAGTTCCGCGATTCCCTCGATAATTCAATTCTCGAAATTCCAAACCTAGAGTAGCCTCAAGGTGCTGCCAATCATACTCAGTTGAAAGGTGCCAGCCTTCAGGGCAAGCTTGCAAAGCCGCTTCCCATTTATATAATCGACCGTATTTCTCACAATTTTCATCTAAATCATCATAGCAATATGAGTTTTCTACTTTGTAATTTAAGTTCATGGCAAACCACGAAATACCGCCGAATGTGACCACCGGATACGTTTGTCCATCTCTTGGATCTGTAAAAGAATCTGAAGAAAAAGTTTCAGGTGTCTGCCCCAAAGTCAATAGGATAGACAGGAATAAAAAAAAGATAATAATTCTGATTTCATAATTTTATATTTTTCTTTTAGGGCCTCCAGGCATATCCGATTTTGAAGAACAAAGTCTGATTCTGTTGAAGCAAGGGCAATTCTCTTGGATCCTCACTTCCCTCCCATCCCTGGTGATTGTCAACATAGCCTAGAAACACTACTGACTGTGGATTTACCTTGTATGACAAAAGAATTTGAGCAAAAACTCCTTCATCTACATTATTCACAGTGGTATCATCAAACAAACTGGGGTTTCTAAGTGTGTGCCTATACTGCAAAATCAAACGAAGAAACGTTCGAGGGTTGAAGTTATACGCTGCCTGCCACTGGGTTAGATTTCCTGTTAACACCTGCTGATCTTGCCTTCTTAACCTTAAGTGCCGATGATTGATGGTCATATCAATGTGTCGTCCTATCCTGATGTCAGATTCCAACCTGAATTGAAAGCCATCTGATTTTTTTGTATTGGCAAAATCCACTGCAGGTCCAAAGCTGAAAAACCCATTGACGCCTAAGTTTCCTATGGGTTGAATATCAAAACCTGTCCAAAGCCTCTCTAAACGAAATGTCTGACCATTGAACTGTTGCCAGACCATGTCAGGGTTAACCCAAAAATTCATTTGAAGTGGGCCATTAAATGATCCACTCATCCAAAATCCTGTTTGGTCCAATTTTCCATTTTGAGACTGTCTTCGAAATCCACCAGTGTTCCACCTTATGTTTCGGTACCAAGATCCTTCCTTAGCCCAAAATGTTCGCATAATCATGAATCGATAACGCCTGAAGTCAACTTGTGGAACAAAGCCGGCATCTGCTCTGAACCCGTCGGACCGATTTTCGAAGTTGAAAAAGCTCTCCCAATTTCTGGTGGTATAGCTCACCCTAAAATTGAAGGAATCACCAGATAGACGTTCATTGGAAAACTCCACTTCCTGGTTGTCCATATCATATTTAGTCTCCGTGTGAAGGTATTGAGCACGGATAGTAAGCGGATTCCAAGGCCTTAAAAAGAAATCG
>JANQST010000080.1 GCA_028279155.1 Cyclobacteriaceae bacterium | reverse complement strand
ATATTCTGGATGAACCCAGTATCGGACTTCACCAGCGAGACAATGTAAAATTGATTCAGGCGCTTAAGGATCTCAGGGATCTTGGCAATACTGTGATTGTTGTGGAGCATGATAAGGAAATGATGCTGGAATCCGACGAGGTGGTAGACATAGGACCTGGAGCCGGACGCCATGGTGGTCACATTGTAGCAAGTGGAAATCCTAAAGGGTTCATCAAAAAAGAAAGCGCTACTGCGGATTATCTGAATGGAAAAAGACAAATAGAGATACCGTCTGAGCGAAGATCAACAAATGGAAAGTGGCTGGAGCTGAGTGGAGCAACTGGACACAACCTTAAGTCCGTGAACTTGAAATTACCGCTAGCCAATTTGATTTTGGTGACAGGAGTTTCTGGAAGTGGGAAATCCACCTTGATTCACGAGACGCTCTATCCACTTTTGAAGAAGAAGCTGTACAAGAGTCGAAAAGAGCCACTTCCGTACAAGAAGATTTCTGGAGATGATCATTTTGATAAAATCATCGAAGTGGATCAGTCTCCTATTGGCCGCACACCACGTTCTAACCCGGCTACCTACACAGGAGTTTTCTCTGATATTAGAAGTCTCTTTTCAGAGCTGCCAGAAGCAAAGATCAGAGGCTACAAACCAGGCAGATTTTCTTTCAATGTAAAAGGGGGACGATGTGAAACATGTGGCGGAGGTGGTATGCGCTTGATCGAAATGGATTTTCTTCCCGATGTTCATGTGCCTTGTGAGACCTGCAAAGGAAAACGATACAACAGAGAAACACTGGAAATCAGATTCAAGGGAAAGTCGATTTCCGATGTACTTGATATGACCGTTTCTCAATCTGTGGAATTCTTCGAATTTCAACCAAGAATAGTCCGAAAGCTAAAGACCCTTGATGAAGTTGGCTTGGGCTATATTTCACTCGGTCAACATGCTACAACCCTTTCCGGTGGTGAGGCACAGCGTGTGAAATTGGCTACAGAACTCTCTAAGAAAGATACTGGTAAGACCTTCTACATTCTGGATGAACCAACCACAGGGCTTCATTTTCAGGATATCGAGCATTTACTGGATGTGTTGCAACGTCTCGTAAATAAAGGAAATACGGTACTGGTCATCGAACACAACATGGATGTGATCAAGGTCGCCGATTACATCATCGACCTTGGACCTGAAGGTGGATCAGGGGGCGGTGAGATAGTAGCACAAGGCCCTCCAGAAGAGATTGTTAAGGAAAAACGAAGTTATACGGGTAAATTCTTGAAGGATGAGCTTTTAGCTAATTAACATTCTCTGGAATAGCTACAAAATAACTTGTGAATGTTTAACCAAAGTTTGAGGTCTCAATCAATTGGATAAGACCTGTTTCATTACCAACAATCATCTTAATGCGATTTTTTTTAAGACTTTTCAGATTGTGAAAAACTGAGGTGTAGACAGAAATTCGATTGTTACTACCGAATGTGACGTTTCCACCTGCGATCAATTTAAATAAGTCAAAAAATGAAGATAAGATACATTTTCTTCTACTTGGTAGCTGTTAGTCATTTGAGTGTTGTTGCTCAGAAAAACATGGCCTTTATTAATGGAAATGTTTTTGACGGAAAGACTTTTGAGAAAAAGGACTTTTATGCGGTGGACGGTAAGATTAGCTTCAATAAGCCCAAGTCGGTTGATTCTACCATCAATTTGTCAAACAAGTTTGTTATTCCTCCTTTTGGAGATGCTCACACACATAATCTGGATCGAGAGTGGCAAATGAGTTTTCTTCCTAAGCAGTACCTGAATGAAGGAACATTCTACGTTCTTAATCTCACAAGCAAGTTGGATGGAGTTAGAAAGTTGTCTGCTTACTACGCAAAAAAAAATACGGTTGATGTTCGGTTCTCTCATCAGGGGCTTACCTCTACATTAGGACACCCTTTCTTGGCTTATGAACCTTACGAGATGGGGATGAATGACGCAGAGTGGGAGATCTATATGGATAGCATAAAAGCTAGTCGACTCGATGAAAACAACGCTTATATATTTATTGATAGTAAAGAAGATGTTAAGAGGAAAATGCAACCTTTCTTTAAAGAAAGACCAGCGGTTGTAAAGATTTTCTTACTGAACAGCCAGGACTATGAGAGAAACTTTACAAATAATATAGCTGGGGATCATGGACTTTCGGTTCCTGTGGCAAAAGCTATCGTCAAGGAAAGCCATAAGAGCGGCCTGAAAGTATACGCACATATTGAAAGTGCTGCCGACTTTGTTGAGGGAGTAAAAATGGGTGTAGATTATTTTGCACACATGCCCGGCTATGATTGGGATGGCGAGCAGGAAACTCTTGAGCGGTACTTCATTTCGGATCACATCTTAAAAAAGGCGGTAAAACAGAATATTGGCATTATTCCCACGGTTGGATGGGCACTCCGTTCAGCTAAAAAAGATAGTCTTGGTAAAGTTGAGTTCGTAAAAGATTTCCTAACTCGCTTTCATGATTATGGTGGGAAACTCTATGTGGGATCAGATTATTTTAACAGGACTGCTTCTGAAGAAAGGGATCTCATGATCAACCTTGATGTATTTAGCAACCTCACATTGCTAAAGATCTTTAGTGCTGAAACACCTCAAATCATATTCCCTGATAGAAAGATTGGAGCGCTAATAGAAAACTATGAGGCAAGCTTTCTTGTTTTGAATGCCAACCCTATCGAAAGTATTCAAGCCATTAGAAATATTCATCTTAGAGTGAAGCAAGGGATCATTATCAAGTAGCCAAAAATGTGCGAAAACTGAGTAGTGTTAGCCTTGAATGCAGGAGTTACTTTTCACCCAACCATTCAGCTCTATTGTTAGCCGCCTTTTTGTCTCCCTTTTTAATTGAAGTCGTATAGTTAGGATTTCCTGAAAACGTAATAGAAGTTTTCATTTCGTTTCCAAAACGGTTAAAAACAACTTCAGCCTGATCACCTGGTTTGTAATTATTGTTTAAGAAGTTGCTTAGTCTATCCTCTCCATCTAAAGTCTTTCCACCGATAGAAG
>JANQST010000210.1 GCA_028279155.1 Cyclobacteriaceae bacterium | reverse complement strand
CCATTGTAGAAATATCACATTGTTGACATGATTTAATTCATCTAAATGACTCTCTTCTACTCTAATGGTCTTTTCGAAC
Organism: Cyclobacteriaceae bacterium; assembly: GCA_028279155.1. Taxonomy (GTDB): domain Bacteria; phylum Bacteroidota; class Bacteroidia; order Cytophagales; family Cyclobacteriaceae; genus Ekhidna. The sequence goes on along the minus strand of JANQST010000210.1, from coordinate 3,174 downwards.
ACCTCCATGATTCTAAGATAGATAGGTATATTTGATTGCTATGAGACTATCAATGATTTTTCTTGTGATCCTGGTTCTTGGATGCTCACAAACGAAAGAGGGCGAGCTTTCTCAAATTCTCAATACAGGAAGTGAATTCTTTCAAGAGACCCTTAACAATCCTAAACATGAAATTCAGATCATTTATGGAAAAATTGAAAGTGACACCATTATTCACCAGACTTTCAACGTAGATCCAAATAATTTTTTCTATCCGGCAAGTACGGTAAAAATGCCCGTGGCATTTGCAGCGGTACAGAAGCTTGAAGAACGAGGCTTTTCTATTGATTCTAAAATTTTGATTGATTCATCCGAGCACAATCCCAGGCAACTTACGTATGATTCACTTTTTAATGAAGAACCTTCTGCCGGGAATCTCATCAACAAAATTTTCACATTCAGCGACAATCAAGCCTACAATATTTTGTATGGATGGTTAGGCAAGGACTATATCAATCAGCTAAATCAAGATCTTGGATTGAGTTCGTCTCGGATTATACATCAACTAAGCGAAAGTGCCTTCTCCTTTACACAGGAATCAAATCGAAACACCTTTAATGTTACGCTTGTTGATGGTGATACCTCTGTCAATTTCCAATCCGCTCCTACCACATTTGTTGGTGGTGTTGTTCCCAACAATCAGCTAAGAGGTGTTGGTTATCAAAAAGAGGGTGAAATTATAAATGAACCCTTCGACTTTTCACAAAAAAATTTCATCTCATTGCCAGACTTGCTTGGTTGTTTGGAGCGTGTAGTTAAGCCAGAATTGTTTGAAGAAAGTCAGCGGTATTCGTATTCACAATCTACCTATGAGGAGCTTGAAAAGATCATGCTGCTACGACCTAATGACCTTCCCAGTCCGATTGATACCCTTCAGGACAATTACGTGAAGTTCTTTATCTATGGAGATCAAGAGAGTGGAGCTTATCCTGATCATATTGAAATCAGAAATAAGGTAGGCTGGGCATATGGGTACTTGACCGATGTAGCTCACATTCGAGACACGAAGAAAAACATTGAATTCTTCCTTGCCGCCACTATTCATGTAAATGAAAATCAGATTTACAATGACGGTAAGTACGAATATGAAGAAATAGGTGTGCCTTTTTTAGCAGAATTGGGAAGGCTCATATATGATTATAATGCCAGTTTATCGAAATAGTACAGCTCTTCATCTTAATTGTTTCCGTTACACGGAAATTAGCGCGTACTTTTGATGTAATCACGCTAATTAATTTATGATGCCACCCAAAAAGTTAATCCCTAAGTGGATAGTAATCATATCCATTTTAATTCCAAATTATTTATTTGCCACAGTCATTCCACAATGTGGAGGCGGCGGAAATGTTGAAGACAATGTCGAAGATGGCGTTGAGATTGATGGTGGAGAATGTGGAGAGCTAAGCGCTAATATTGGAACACTCAGTGGTAACGTGGAGGTAAAAGATGGTCAACTCACAATCGATGGAGACATCACGACACTGAGTGGAAATATTACAATATGCAGCTCATGTACACTAACCATCAATGGAGACATTGGAAACATAACCGGGAGTATTACAAATGAAGGAACTCTGTTGATAACAGGAAGTTTGACAGCCGCGGGTAAGTTAGAAGTGAAGGGAGGGGGTTCAACAACATTAGATGGGGGAAGTTTTGAAAGTACGGGAGATGGTGTTGTTATTGAAAGTGGGGCCACGGTTAACCTAGAAAACGGAAGCTCCATAACCACGAGTAGTGGAACTGAAAATAACGGAACCATCAATTCTGATAATTCTGGTAATTCAATAAATGGTGGAGTTGACAGCAGTGGTGGTGGCACAGTTGACCCTGATCTTGGCGACTGCTCTTCTGATTGCGGAGATGCCTCACTACCAGTAGAATTAGTTTCTTTCAAAGGGGAAGTAACAAACTTCACTGCCAATCTGCAGTGGAGGACAGCAACCGAACTAAACAATCAAGGATTTGAGATTCAAAAAAGTCTTGATGGTGAATCCTATGAGGTTATCGGTTTTATCTCAGGAAATGGAACATCCTCACAACCACATTCTTATTCCTTTAAGGACCCTTCATTCAATTCATTCGCTTACTACCGATTAAGGCAAATAGATTTTGATGGAAGATTTGAATACTCCCCAACCATTTTTATGAATGAAGAGCTAAAGAATCAAATTAGATTAGGCCCAAATCCATACAACGGTGGACAACTCAACATTTATTCCTCATTCCCCAATACAACCGTAAGTGTGTTTGACCTGAATGGTAAAGTTTATCTTCTAGAAGCTGATGTTCTGCGCTTAGAACAAGTTGTAGTGAATTTGGAAAATGGTCTTTACCATGTTCAATTCACCAACCCATCGAGAAACCAGTTCAAAATGAAACTGGTGGTGAATAAACCATAGTCTAAAGTTCAAACTTGATCCCCTGCGCTAACGGCAATTCCTTGGAATAATTGATCGTGTTGGTTTGTCTCCTCATGTAGGCTTTCCATGCATCTGATCCGGATTCTCTTCCTCCGCCGGTCTCTTTTTCACCTCCAAAAGCTCCACCAATCTCAGCTCCTGACGTACCGATGTTTACATTGGCAATCCCGCAATCAGATCCTGCGCTTGACAAGAACAATTCAGACTCACGAATATTGGTTGTCATAATCGCGGAGGAAAGTCCTTGCGGAACTGCATTTTGCATTGAGATGGCCTCCTCAATATCGGAATATTTGATCAGGTATAGAATTGGTGCAAAAGTTTCATTGCAAACGATCTCATACTCATTGCTCACTTCATAGATTGCCGGCTTTACGTAGCATCCGGATTCATATCCTGAACCATTCAATACCTCGCCTTCAATTACTGTTTTTCCACCTTCAGCTGCGATCTTATCCATTGCTGATTCATACATCGAAACAGCATCTTTATCAATAAGCGGTCCTACATGATTGCTTTCATCTAATGGATCACCAATTTTCAATTGCCCGTATGCTTTAACCAATCGCTGCTTCACCTCATCATAAACCTTTTCGTTGATAATCAACCTTCTTGTACTGGTACATCGCTGCCCAGCAGTTCCGACTGCTCCGAAAACAGCTCCTGGTATCACAAGATCCAAATCGGAATGTTCGGAAATGATAATTGCATT
>JANQST010000585.1 GCA_028279155.1 Cyclobacteriaceae bacterium | reverse complement strand
ACTCCGGTCATTTATCTAGGACATGGTATTATCGATCGATATCTGGGCGACGAACTTGCTGAAAAACTAAAAACAGACGCGGCAGCTGGCCAATAATCGTAATCTTGTTAAGTATGTATCTTTAAGTATGCGGTCACTGCTGTATTCAATACTTTTTTATTTTTCATTGACTTTGGTAGGACAAGAACTGATCGATGTTTCCGGTGTATGGAATGGTAATTCCAACTTCCTTAAGATCAACTACCAGGTAACAGCAATAATTCAACAAAAGGGAAGCCAATTAGAAGGGTACACCATTAGCAAAGCAATGAATGGGAAGGATTCTTCGAAGGTGGTCTTTACTGGTGTGATTGATGGGAATACGGTTAAGTTATACCCATTGAGGTTCGAATATAAGTCTGGTTCTGCTTGTATGGCCAACTCAATTCTTGAGTTTTCTGAGACTGAATCCCAATATGCATTGATTGGAAAATGGAAGGGTGATCTTAAACTAAAAACATGCCCACCGGCTGTAGGGGGTAGTTTTAAACTATACAAGGAACGGCTACCAAAGGCGATAGCAAGCACAGAGGTGGTTAGCAATGAACCGGTAAGAACATTGGAGCCATCGGATGATATCGGAAATGCATTGATAAGTGAACTCAAAAAGCGGAATTATTATGCGTTAATCATTGGTATCAACAACTACCCTGATGAACGGATTCAGGAGCTGGATAATCCCATAAACGATGCGGTGAGCTTATCGAATGTATTGGTTGAAGGCTATTCATTCGAAAAAGAAAATGTGATGACTTTGAAGAATCCATCACGAGAGGACATTATTAATTCGCTTGATGAATTGAGCATGAAGGTCACGGACAAGGATAATTTACTCATCTTTTATGCAGGTCATGGGATTTGGAATGAGCAACTAAATCAAGGATACTGGTTGCCTAGCAACGCATCTATCAATTCAAAATCCAACTGGCTTTCCAATAGTACGATTCGAGATTATGTAGGTGGAATAAGATCCAAGCACACGTTGCTTATCTCAGATGCATGTTTTAGTGGAGGAATTCTCAAGGAAAGAGCTGTTTTCGAAAACAGCCGAGCTATTCTGGAACTTTACAAACTGCAAAGTAGAAAAGCAATGACCAGTGGAACACTTAAGACGGTTCCTGACAAAAGTGTTTTTATTGAATACCTTTTGAAGAATCTGAAGTCAAATACAGCCCCTTTGTTATCTGCCGATCAACTTTTTCGAAATTTCAAGATTGCTGTTATTAACAACAGCCCAAACGGTCAGGTGCCACAATACGGTCCCATCAGTCAGGCAGGGGATGAAGGTGGAGATTTTATCTTTCTGAAAAGGGAATAAAAAAACCCGTCGGTTTGACGGGTTGATCGTTACTATCTAAGATTTTTATGATTTCTTAACGTTGACTGCACTTGGACCCTTTTCACCATCTTCAATGTCGTACGTCACTTTATCGCCCTCGGCAATTGTATCTACAAGTCCACTTTGGTGGACAAAAATATCCTTATCACCTTCGTCAGGGACGATGAATCCAAATCTTTTAGCGTTGTTGAAAAATTTTACTGTTCCTGTGCTCATTGTACTAATTGGTATAAGATTGACATTACAATGTAATAAAGATAATTGAAATAAACGAAGTAGTTTAATTCAAGTTGTCTACGCAAATGATCTCAATTTGTACGTTATTATACATTTCTTACATATAAACCAGTATCAATGCGGCTATAAGAAGAGCCAGGAAATGGTATCCGGTATTGATTCCGAATAATTTCCAGGATTTTTGTTCCCAGGCTACCACGCTTAGATCTGTAGGAAGGAAAAACCCTAGCCATGTGAAAAAAGAAGCTGAAAATGCAAACATGAACGGTGAACCTTCCATAGGCCCTTGTCCCCAAGTAGCAGGATTCCAAACGGCAAGATTATGTGCAAAAACATAGGCCATGAAAAAATTTCCCACTACCATCATTATCATCCCTCTAGCCATATGCCCACCTGAAGGCTTAGCGTTTGGATCCCTGCCCATTTCATTGGCCCAGGCTTTGCCAAACAGAGGTGTGTACCAAATGAATCCGAAAAAAAACGTAGCAACTACTGCAATTCCGATTGCAAGAAAATTGATTTGAATATCAGGCATAATAGTAATGTTAAGTTGTTTAAATAGGTTATTGAGTTAAAAAGATAGCTATTTATTGCTTTCTTGACTCATTGACGGAAAGGCTATGAAGGGAATGGACAAAAATTTGCAGGGACTTCTAATTTTAGTTCATTAGAAAGGAAGGAGTTTTGTAGCAGTAGAATTTTCTATGTAGATAATTCGATCGAAGAAGGAGCTGTTAAAGGTTGAGTAGTGATTTTCGGGTCTAACAATGAAAACTGAACCGATTTGAAAATAGACTAAATTGTCTATGGAGTTGTTCCATTCATTATGTTTTTGCAGATCTTGAATTTCTATGGAAAACACCAATGGCTCACTTTTCGACATTATATAGTTGATGGAATTAATTGAAGGTTCTTCATCAATGGATTGTGTTTCAAGACTTGTGAATTGTTGTCCATCATGTCCAACTGCAGTGAATGTTCCCTTGCTAAAAAGAAAACCTATTGTTGTGTAATTGTCACCATGTTCATTCCTGAGGTGATAGCCCATAGAACTACCACCATTGTAATGTGAATCATTGGCAATATGTCCGTTATGTGCCCAGGTCACAATTTTCTCATCATAGTAATCTAAAAACCAGGAGGTATTCTCAGCCATAAATTGATCTCGCAAACCTCCCAACACATCATTGGCTTGATCATATCGAACTTTTGAAACCTGACTGATTAGGTCAAGTATTCTGAGGTTTAAGTCGTATTCCTTTTGAGAAGATTGCGCTATAAGTTCCTCTTCATGTGAATTCATGGAATTTCTTAATTTAAAAAGCTTGTGGTTGAACTCATTAAATTGAAGATCGGTGTAATTGTCAAACCCTTCATCTGAGGTTAGTTTGGCTTCAGCCAAGGCTATTTCTGCATCAGGAAGAAATGAAGGTGATAACGAGGTAAGATAAGATTCCAGCATTTCCGGGTGAAATGTATTAAACTGACAGTCAAACCCCACATACTGTAATTTGTCAAGATCAGACTTACTTAGATTGTACTGACACATCCATTGGAGGAGGTTGAGAACTTCTTCCGTTCGCCAGGTCCAGAAATGCATTTTTGATTTCATCAATTCCTCAATAGCTGAGCAATTGCCACTCTGTATAGCTTCATTTATTAAAATGGATTCACCAAAGTCAGCTTCAAATGCAAATACCTTGTACCCATGATTCTCTGCCAGGTACCTGAAAATTCGATGCTTGGCCTGGAAAAATTCTGCAGTTCCGTGGGTGGCCTCACCTAAGGCTACTATAGATCGGTCAGCTAATTCATCCAGAAATGTAAGTTCGGAATCAGACCATAGAAGCGGGTCTTCTGATAAGGGAACCAGTTCCTGGTTTAAGGTCTCAATAAGTACCGTTTGTTCATCAACATCTTCAGATTTATCACATGAAACAAAGCTTAAACAGACTATTGTGATGAGTGCCAGGTGCTTAGCCATTTTGATTTCAGGTTGGTATGGCAAATAACGCCTCAAATTTTGAGCCAAAATCTATCCTAGTAGCAAGATCCAAAATACGTTGACTTAAGTTTCATTCTGGTTTATAAACCTTCCTTGTCCAACAGGTACATCAACGCAGACATAGAAGCAGCTCCAAGTTCCAATTCTCTTTTGTCAACAGCCTCGAACACGTCCTCATTTGTGTGATGATAAATGAAATAACGTTGTGTATTGGGACGTAGGCCAATAAGTAAAGTTCCAAGAGGCTGCAAAGGACCAATGTCAGCACCACCACCTTCCTGCTCAAAATTCCAAACACCGTAAGATGTGAAGAGGTCCCTCCATTTTTTTACTTTGTTCTTTTGCTCATCAGAACCAGCCATTGAAAATCCTAACGGTCTAAAGCCACCAGCATCTGATTCAATTGCAGCTATGTGATTTTCACCTTCTTGTTCGGCTATTTTAGCGTATTCTCTTCCACCCATTAAACCATTTTCTTCATTCATCCACATAACTGCTCGAAGCGTTCTTTTTGGTTTAATTCCAAGAGCTTTGAATGTTCTCAATGCGTCAATGGCTTGCATACACCCACTTCCATCATCATGAGCTCCTTCCCCCACATCCCAGGAGTCCAGGTGTCCTCCGACAGATATGATCTCCTCAGGAAATTCGAAACCACGTAATTCACCAATCACATTATATGAAAGTACTGGCTCCAACATTTTGCTTGTGGTTCGGATATAAACTTTCAAATCATCTTGCTCTTTCAACAAACGACTTAGTTTTTCAGCATCGTTGGTACTGATTGCTACTGCTGGTATCTGACCGACCAGCGGTTTATACCTCAATGAACCAGTATGCGGAATGTCATCCAGTCTGTTTGTCATCGATCGAACCATCACCGCCTTTGCACCATATTTGGCAGCATCAGATGCACCCCAGGCTCTTTGTACCACAGCTTTGCCGTAGGCAGAAAAGTTGTTGATCACTGTGGGATCCATTTTGCCATTGAAAAAGACAATTTTTCCTTCTAATTTTTTTCCATATTCTTCCACTTCATCCAAGCCACCCAACTCGATAATTTCTCCTAAGATGCCATCGGATCCTGTTCCTACACTATTTCCTAAGGCAAGTGTTTTCATATCGAAAGTGCCTAACTTTTCGGAATTCGTAATTCGAGCTATTTCTTTGTCCCCACGCACCCAATGCGGGACCATTACCGGCTGCAAATAGACGGTATCGAATTCGTATGACTCCATTAGCTGCTTTGTATACTCGACGGCCGCAGCTGCCTGTGGTGATCCGGAAAGCCGATGACCAATATCTTTGCACAAAGTCCTTAGTGTTTCATGAACGGGGCTGTTGGTTAAGGTCTCTCCGTATATTTTTTTGATCATTTCCTCATGTGATTGAGAAAAGGAAAGCAAAGGGATTATGAATAAAAGTGATGTAATCTTTTTCATTGGATCTTTAGATTTTCGTGAGTAACTCAGGTACCACTGTGTGCCCACCTTCATACCAGTTGAGTTCAGGTTTTTTGCCGACAGTTTCTGATACTACTTTGTTCTGATTTTCGATCATCTCCTCCTTAAAAAAAGGATCTTCACGGCTTGTAAAGTAAGTGAATTCTTCATTTCCTGTAAGGAAACTATATGCATCCGGTTCTATGTCAGGAGGAAAGGTACCTGCCCAAATAATCATTTTGTGGAAAGGTATTTTAGACCAGGCTGCAAATCTTCCCATTGTAGCTGTTCCCTGCGAAAAACCAAAGTAGATTAGTTCTTTATTCGATATGTCTCCAATCTCATTCAGGACTGATTGGATGTATCGATATTGATTTTCGATTTCTGTTAATCGATCTTCTTTGGTCATCCATGAAGCTCCAACTCGCCCATAAAATCCTTCGAGATAATACTTAGATAAACCCTGAGGTGCTATGATGAAGTTTTTATCCGGGTCTAATGACTCGAACTTCTTGATGAAAAATTTGGCCAACTGTCCGTACCCGTGGAAGGTGAGCCAAATTCGTTCAGTATTATCCGTTAATTCATTTAAAGTGAAGTAGGGAGTTTTTATAGCAACCTCCAACTGATGTTCTTTCATCATGGCGCCACACCTTGCATGAGCAACCCGCAAACATAGGCGCCATACGTTCCAAGCACATAGCCCAACACTGCCATCAAAACACCAACAGGAGCGAGAGAAGGATGGAACTCAGAAGCGATAACCGGGGCAGAAGCGGCTCCACCAACATTAGCTGTGCTACCTACAGCGATGAAGAAATATGGAGCCTTGATCAACTTTGCAACAATGGCCAATAGTAGTACATGGAAAAGAATCCACGTGATACCTAACAGGAAGTATCCAGGATTACTGAAAATAGCTAGTATGTCCATGCTCATCCCGATTGTTGCTACAAGAATGTAAACAAATGCACGTCCGATGCGAGAGGCTCCAACACCTTCCAACTCCCTGAGCTTGGTGAAAGACAAAATCACTCCTAGTGTTGTTGCGATTACCACCAACCAGAAAAATCCGGACAAAAGACTATACTGTTCTAAGACTGGAAAATTATCTCTAAGTACTGGAACAATAAGATCACTTCCCCAATGCGCAAATCCTGTGCAAGCAAAACCTACCATCAGTACTTTCATCAGATCTGTCAGGCTTGGGATTTTGGAAATGCTTTCCTGATAATCCGACATTTTCTGCTTTAGGGATTCAATTGCAGAAGCATCAGCCTTTAATCTTTTGTCAATAAACTTAGTAAATGCTACTCCGAAAATCAGAACACCTAGCCATACATTTCCGACAATTATATCGACAGTGACCATGGTTGAGAAGAGCGTATCATTAACTTCAAATACTTCTTTCATCGTTGCCTGATTGGCGCCACCACCAATCCATGAACCTGCGATTGTTGTCATCCCTCGCCACACTTCATTAGGGGCAACACCACCAACAAGGTCAGGTGCAAATTGTGAAAAGATCAAAATAGTCAGCGGACCACCTAACATTATTCCCACAGTGCCAGTGACAAACATGATCACTGCTTTAGAACCCAGCTTGGCAATTTCTTTGAGGTCTACACTAATGGTGAGCAATACCAAACTTGCAGGGAGTAGATACCTGGACGCCATGAAATACAA
>JANQST010000577.1 GCA_028279155.1 Cyclobacteriaceae bacterium | reverse complement strand
TAATCCACAGGCAGTAAAAGTGGATGCCTTCAGCGTAGCACAGCAAGGCGAATTGTATGAAGTTCTTTCCAAGCTAAGAACCGGTGATAGTGTCGGCTTTGAATTGGTGGCGGCAGAACTATTTAGAGAAACATTTAGAGCTCAACTGCCGGATTCCATACCACCTGAAAGTAAAATTCGATTCCAGGTTTCATTCATTGATCAGCTATCAGAATCTGGCTATTATGCCTGGGCAGAAGAAAATGCGAAGAAAGTAGCAGAAAAGCAGTTGGTAGTTGATGCTAAAATCCTTGACGACTTCATGTCAGAAAACAATATTGCTGCTCAAACAACAGAAACGGGGCTACGATACGTTATAACCGAAGAGGGAGCTGGTGAACAACCTCAAAATGGCCAAACAGTGTTGGTGAACTATGCGGGTTGGGTTTTGAACGGTCCATATTTTGACACCAGTGTGGAATCTGTTGCACGAGAGCAAGGGTTGTATCAAGAAGGAAGGCCTTATCAACCTTTTTCGTTTCCATTGGGACAGGGCCGAGTAATTAAAGGGTGGGATGAAGGAATTGCCCTTTTGAACGTCGGTACCAAGGCGCGGCTTTACATACCTAGTTCACTTGGTTACGGAAGCAGAGGTTCTGGAAGAATAATTAGACCAAACTCAATATTGGTTTTTGATGTTGAACTTGTTGGTATACAATAATATTGAAGTATTCAATCCGCTTATAGTTGGATAAATGAAAGCATTAGCACTTATATCATTCGCAATCGGACTTGTTTTCCTTATTTCATGTGGAGACGGAAATGTTGTTGTAGCAACAGACTCTTCTGAGCAACGAGCCATAGATATTGGAATCATAAATGAGTATCTGACAGCAAAAGGATACGATCCTACAACTGTTGACACAACAGAATCTGGGGTGAGGTATATCATCATTGATGAAGGAGAAATTGGAGATGAATCGTTGTCCATCGAAGAGAGCGATATTGTCGAATTTGACTATATCGGACGGTTGACTACCGATAAATTATTCGATACAAGTATTGAGGCAATTTCAGAAGAAGACACCACGATATTTACTACTGGAAGAACATTTGAACCTATCCGTATTAATTATTCATCCACCGGTTGGACCCTAGGGGGTGCATTTATTGTTGGATTTTCACAAGGGATCACAGCTACATTTGGAAAAGTACATATCGGCTCGAGAGTGCTGATAATTATTCCATCGGATCTTGGATATAATGCTGTTCCTCAATTCGCAAACGATATAGAAACCATCCCTGCGTTCTCTGTTATTACATTCGAATTATTTCCTGTTCGCGTTATTAAACAATGAAAATTTGTTTCGCTTCTCACAACCAGGGTAAGGTGCAGGAAATTGCTGCGCTTTCTCCAGAAGGAATAGAAGTAGTGGGATTGTCCGACTTGAGCATCCATGAAGATATTGAGGAAACAGGATCAACACTTGAGGAAAATTCCGCTATTAAGGCACGCTATGTGTTTGATAGGTACAAAATGCCAGTTTTTGCCGATGATTCAGGCTTGGAAGTAAATGCGCTCAACGGTGATCCGGGGGTAATCACAGCCAGGTATGCGGGTCCAGAAAGGGATAATCAAAAAAACATTGAATTGCTGCTCAAAAACCTTGAGAAGTTCAATGACAAAACAGCACAATTTCGAACTGTGATCACACTGATATTAGATGGAAAAGAGACTCAATTCGAGGGAATTGTAGTGGGTGAAATTCAGAATGAACTTCGAGGTGTAAATGGTTTCGGCTATGATCCTATTTTTGTGCCAAAAGGATTCGATCGAACATTCGCTGAAATGGACCCTGAAGAAAAGAATAAGCTGTCCCACAGAGCAAAAGCATTTCAAAAACTTCTTTCATATCTTAAGGAGCTAAATGGATAAACCAAAAGTCATTGGAGTTACAGGAGGAAGTGGGTCCGGTAAAACCCTCTTCATAAATCGGCTGATTGAACGTTTGCCAGCAGTCGCCATTCACTCGATGGACAACTACTACATAAAAAGAACACTTCAGCCGAAAGATGATAAAGGTGTTGAGAATTTTGACACCCTTGAGTCCATAGATCTGGAGAAATATGTAGAAGATCTGAAACTACTGATCGATGGTCAGTCTCTTGAATTGGAGGAATACAATTACAACAATCCTGATGCTGACAAAAAAGTGATTGAAGTCAAAAGTGCAGACATCATTCTGGTTGAAGGGATTTTCGCACTATACACTGAGAAGCTAAGAGAACTTCTGGATTTAAAGCTATTCATTGAAGCTCCAGGTTTTTTAAGACTTAAAAGACGCATAATAAGAGACGAAGAACGCGGTTACGACCTGGAGGATGTTCTATATCGCTTTGAACATCACGTGACCCCAGCTTTCCATAATTATATTGAGCCGTCAAGAAAGTGGGCAGACATCATCATCCCCAATCACCACAACTTCGAAAAAGGATTGGAAGTTGTTCTGGCTTTTTTAAATCGGTGATTTTAGTAGATTTGCGGTCCTTTATGATCAGAAAAGTTCTCATATCTCACAAAAGGATGCAACTAGTAATAGGAGTACTACTAAGTGCTTTTGTCTTCCTGCAAGCGATTCATACTGAATCCAATTGGGATAACAGACAAGAACAACAAGATCAAACAGATTCCAACACCGATTCAGAAACTTCTGTTTCCTTACCACAGACAATTCCTAATTCTGCGACTCAGATCAATTTAGAATTTGATTCTTACTTGTTGGATGAAGTAATATTTGAAGAGGAAAACAACAAAAAATCTACGTCTGCCGAACTCATAACACCCAGAATTCATAAGGCGATACGAATTTTACTAAAGCGAATAATAACTCCCAACGCGCCCTAAGCGATCAACGAGGATACGTCCTCGTTTCCCAGACTTTCAAAAAAATTAATCAAACCATTTTAAGCTGATGTAATCATCGGCTAAACACTTAAAATCATGAAAAACAAAGGATTTGTAATATTCTTAACTATACTCATTTCATTGCTCTGTATCTACTATCTATCATTCACGATGATTGCGCAGGGCATTACTGAACAAGCTACTACTGAAACATTAGACTCAGAGGGGAACATTAATGTTGTAGAGAAGCAACGATATCTTGATTCCATTTGGAACGAGCCTGTTTATGACCTTCTTGGGGCAAGCTATACCTATAAGGAAATCAAAGAAACTGAGTTAAACCTTGGTCTTGATTTGCAAGGAGGTATGCACGTTACTTTAGAGGTTTCCCCCATTGATATCCTAAAGGGATTAAGTGGAAATAGCAGGGATTCAGATTTTAATGATGCTCTTTCAGAAGCAAAAATAAATATCAGGGGAACTCAACTGAACTTCGTAAATGAATTCTATAGAGTTTTCAAGGAAAAAGATCCAACAAAAGACCTGGCTCAGATTTTTGCTACAGCTGCAAACAGGGGTAGAATAAACCTAAGCAGTACCGATGAAGAGATCCTTGAGATCATTAATACAGAGGTAGAAAGTGCCATCGATCGATCATTCAACATTTTAAGAACAAGAATTGACAGATTTGGTACCTCACAACCAAATATCCAACGACTACAAGGGACAGGCAGAATTCAAATAGAATTACCAGGTGTTGATAACCCGGAAAGAGTACGGAAATTACTTCAGGGAGTGGCGAAGCTGGAGTTTTGGGAAGTACATCAGGCCCAAGAAGCTATCCCCGTACTTAGTTCAATCAACCAAATGATTTCTGATGAATTGAAGCAACAATCTCCTGAGTTGTCAGAGGAAGAGCAACAAATCAGTCAGGACTTAAGTGAGCTGTTATCAGATAACTCAACTGCTGGAGATAGTTTATCCAATGCTGAAGGAGATTCGTCTGCACAGCTGAATCTTGATTCCTTAATAACAAGAAATTCTGCATTGTTTGATTTGCTCAAGCAGTCTCCGAATTATCCCGGGTTTCTATATGATGTGAAAGACACGGCCAAGATCAACCGTATTATGGAACGTGAGGACGTCCAGGCTCTCATCCCGGCCACTATGAAATTCCTATGGGATGTAAAGCCAAAAGACCAGGGTGAGGATTTAACAGGTCCGGACCTTCTTGAATTGTATCCTATCAAATCGAATAGAACTGGAAAAGCAAGCCTGACAGGTGAGACCATTGCCAATGCATCGCAAAACCTGAATGAGCGAGCTGAGCCTGAAGTGACCATGCAAATGAATGCAAGCGGCGCAAGAATTTGGGCTAAAATGACTAGAGAAAACATCGGTCAGCGGATCGCAATTGTTCTCGATAACTATGTCTTCTCTGCACCGAACGTACTTGGAGAGATTCCAAATGGAAGCTCTTCCATATCAGGTGGTTTTGATGACATTGACGAAGCAAAAGATCTTGCTAACATTTTGAAGGCTGGTTCCCTTCCCGCTCCTACCACAATCGTTGAAGATGTTGTTGTTGGGCCTACGTTAGGAAAAGTAGCACAAAATCAAGGGTTGAACTCAATCCTATTCGGTTTGATCATTGTGATTGTCTTTATGGTTATTTACTATGCAAAAGGTGGATTGATCGCGAATGTGGCTCTTTTCTTTAACGTTTTCTTCATTATGGGAATTCTTGCCCAGTTTGGATCATCGCTTACCCTTCCAGGCATTGCTGGTATCGTCTTAACATTCGGTATGGCCATTGATGCCAACGTGCTGATATTCGAAAGAATTAAAGAAGAACTGAGAAATGGATCAGGGCTTAAAGCTGCGATCTCTTCCGGGTACAAGAAAGCTTACTGGTCAATCTTTGATGCAAACCTGACAACCCTCATCGTTGGTATGATTCTATTTTGGTTGGGACAAGGACCAATTAAGGGATTTGCTATCACATTAATGATTGGAATTGTTTGTTCATTCTTTAGCGCTGTATTCATTACTCGCGTTATTGTTGAGGCATTTTCTAAGAAAGGCGACAATGCGAAAATCTCTTTCGCAAATGCATTCTCTAGAAATGCTTTGACAGGTCTAAATCTTGATTTCCTGGGAAAAAGAAGGCTGGCTTACTATTTCAGCGCAGCATTCATTACACTTGGGATAGTCGCCATGGTCATAAAAGGGATCACGCTGGGAGTTGATTTTAAAGGTGGTAGATCCTATGTGGTAGCTTTTGATGAAGCTAGAGATGCTACAGAGATTAGAAATTCTCTTAGCAACTATTTTGATGTCCAGGTAAAAACTTTTGGTGCACCTGACATTCTTAAGGTAACAACCAGTTATTTGATTGATGATGAAAGTGATGAGGCTGACATACAGGTGAGGGATGAATTGGTTAGAGCATTAACCGAATCGACCGGGTTGACCTACATGAAAGATGATACAAATCTTGGCGAAGGGAACTTCACCATTTCAAGTTCTTCGAAGGTGAGCCCGACCATCGCTGATGATATTAAGAACTCATCGTACAAATCAGGAGCTCTGGCTTTAATCTGTATTTTCATCTACATCGTTTTTAGATTTAGAAAATGGCAGTTTGGACTTGGTGCGATCGTAGCACTTTTTCACGATACACTATTTGTTTTGTCTGCATTTGCAATCGCGAATCTATTGGGGATTTCTTTTGAAGCTGACCAGGTTTTTGTAGCCGCTATTCTTACAATCATTGGTTACTCAATCAACGATACTGTGGTAGTGTTTGACCGTATTCGGGAAAATCTTGGAATCAAGTCCGGGTCTGAGTTAATCAAAGTATTCAATGAGTCATTGAATAACACAATAAGCAGGACATTGATCACTTCAATTACCACACTTATCGTAGTAATCGTGCTTTTTGCGTTTGGAGGTGCAGTCCTACAAGGGTTCTCATTTGCCCTTCTTGTAGGTATAATAGTTGGAACCTATTCTTCAGTATTTATAGCAACTCCTATTGTTATTGACCTTAACAAAGCCAAAGTGGCTGAATAAGAGTTATTTAAAACTATTAAGACCCCAATCGGACTCGGTTGGGGTTTTTTTGTGCCCAAAAAACTATTTAAGTAACTTAGATGCTAATAATCTCCGTTTCCACCATATGAAATCGTTTAGGTATTTTCTTGTCGCCGTTTTACTGATCACTGGTGTAAAACTCATCGAAGTTAATTTCTACCATGTTCTAAAAATACCCAGCAAGGAAACTAAAAAGCATAAGAGTAGTAAGCCTGAGACGAAGACTGAGGATCAATTGGATGAAATTATCGAATCCACTCAGGAAGAAAAAACTGACACTACAAGACAGGCCGATGAAGCTTTTGAAGAACCCACACTTGCAGAAGATCCGGGAAATGAAGTAGCTAGTACATCACAAGAAAGCACCAGTACTGATAATAACTCTGCATCCAACAATACATCAATTACAAACACACAACCAACAGGTGAGGCCTACTTTCAGGATTTAAAAAATTCCTACCTGAGTCCAATTCTGGCTAGCCTGCCAGAAGGTCGCTCACGAGAGGATGTCGTCATTCGGTATTATAAACATGAAAACGATGGCAATAGAGCCTATGCACTGAAGAGGTTGGGCTATTACCTCCACGAACGAGAAGCAGAAGACAATCAACAACTCGCCAGCAACTCTTTGTACTACGGAAGTGACGTTGATTTGAGGGATATACACATCGTGGCTTATACCTTGCTGAAAGAGGGCATGCCATTAAAATCAATTAAACAATCAGCATTTGATTGGAAATTCAACTCTATAGAAATAGGTGCTGATTCTCTTGTTGAGAACAATCCGATAATGAGTGTCGCTGACATCGAGGCCTTCGAGATTCGTTGAGGACATCGATTGTAAAATACCGCATTTCAGGTATTGACAATCCTATTTTAAATACTGACCTTTAATAAAAACTACTATGGAAAGTCACCACATTTCCTGGTGGAATCTTGAAAATCTATTTGATATCAGGGATGCACCAGCTGAACGCCGTTCGGAAGACCTAAAAAGAAAAATAAAAGCAGATCTGGGTAACTGGACGACACCTGTTTTAAATCAAAAGATAAAAAACCTCAGTTGGGTCATCAATCAAATTAACAATGGTGCTGGGCCTGACATTCTTGGCGTATGTGAGGTAGAAAATGCACATGTTCTGAATCTTTTGATAGGCAAGATCACGACCGGAAAGTC
>JANQST010000202.1 GCA_028279155.1 Cyclobacteriaceae bacterium | reverse complement strand
TTCGAATAATTCAGTAGCTTTTTCCATGTTTTCGTCCAGTCCCGAAAGGGTCACATATGTTCGCTCAGTTGAAGCGAACACACTGAAACTGCAGCCAATTTTGTACAGCTCTTTTTTGAATTCTTCAGCTGAATATTCATTTGTGCCAATGAATTCCAGGTACTGCACAGCAATGGCCAGCTTAGGATCTGCATTTTTCCCCAAGTCAAGAAGGTAGGTCAACTCGAAAAGTTCGTTTTCTTCGTTTTCCTTACTTAGGACATTTACATTGTTAACCGAGAACTTATTTACATCATCCGTATAGTTGACAAAAACAGGTTTAAGCTTACTCACCTCTTTTTCGACGATGGCCATGTGGAAGTCCGACTTGGCATCTCTGTTCACAGGAACTTTAGTGATTTGTGGTTTTTCCACTTTCTGTTTGTTCGGATCTTCACCATTTCTCTTGTACACAACAACATAATTGTCGTTGTACTTCTCGTTTGCAAAGGCAACCAATTGCTCTTTAGTAATGCTTTCCATTTTTTCAATCTCGCGGATGTAATTGGCCCAATCCATATCATTGGTAAAGGCCATCACCATTGCATTCGCTCTTGACCAGTTACTCTCAAGACCTTTCATTCTTGATGTTTTGAAATCGGTGATTACTGCATCTAAAAGCCAATCGTCAAATTCTCCCTTTTTCAAAAGTTCGATTTGTTCTAAAACAAGGTCTTTCACTTCTTCCAGCGATTGATTCTGCTTGGCGTTTCCGTAAAGCGTATGAATAGCGTAATCATTCATGTTGTCTACATAAGACCCGGCATTCAGCACCGCTTGTTTTTGCTTCAAATTCAAATCAATCAATCCCGCTTCAGAATTGTTCAGAATCATGTCTACCAACTTAACCATGACATACTCCTCGGAACTTGTACCATCAAATCGGAAACCAATATTTAAAAACTCTGCATCAGGTCCGAAAACTTCTTTGACTACAGGTTCATTAATCGGTTGTTCTTCGATTTTGGTCCATTCGGGTAACTCATTGTTCGGTTCCCAATCTCCGAAGTATTGATCGATGAGCGCGATGGTTTCATTGTAATCAATATCTCCGCTCATGCAGATCGCCACATTGTTCGGACGATAGTACGTATCGAAGTAGTTCTTTATTTCTGTGATTGATGGATTCTTCAAGTGATCGATTGTTCCGATCACTGTTTGTGTTCCATATGGGTGTTCCTTGAATGTAGCTCCATATAAGGTCTCAAATACTTTCCACCGGTCGTTATCAAGCGATCGATTCTTCTCTTCGTATACCGCTTCTAATTCGGTATGGAAGAGCCTGTTTACAATCTTCTTAAACCTGGAGCCTTCAACTTCAAGAAACCGTGGAATCTCGTTTGAAGGAATATCCACGGTATACACTGTTCGGTCTTCTGTAGTGTAAGCATTGACCCCTTTGGCTCCAATTAAGGCCATCATTTTATCGTATTCGTTGGGAATAGCCAATTTGGCTGCCTCATTGGAATACTCATCTATTTTGGCGTAGAATGCTTTCCTTTCGCCTGCATCAGTCAATGTTGCATAATAGTTGAACATTTGTTCGATGCTATCGAGCATTGCTTCTTCTTCACCATAGTTGAGCGTGCCGAACTTGTCGGTCCCTTTGAACATCATGTGTTCGAGATAGTGAGCAAGTCCTGTGTTGTCTGCAGGATCGTTTTTACCACCCGCTTTTACAGGTAGAAATACATGAACCCTGGGTGCATTTTCATAATCACTTAAGTAAACCTTAAGCCCATTGTCCAATGTATAAATTCGTGTGTTCATGGCATCCCCTGTCACATATTCGTAGGTGTAGCCATTTTCCGTAGCTGTTTTGGTCTCATATGCTTTCTCAGAAGGAGCACATGATACCAGGATCGCAAATGCGACCAAAAAACTGATTTTTTGCATTTCTATTAGGTTTATATTGAATAGAGTAACGCTAAACTAGAAGATTATATTTGAATAAATGAAAAAAGCCCATCCGTTAGGTGGGCTTTTTTATGAGTAGTATACTAATCGTAGATTACTTAATTGTCTTTCAAGAAGTTTCGAAGCACATAGTTCAGGATACCACCGTGCTTGTAATACTCTACATCCACTCCCGAATCGAGTCGTAACTTGGATTTGAATTCAATCGTTGATCCGTCAGGTTTCGTAGCAGTAACATCTACTACCTTACCTGGAGTAAGATCTGACGAAATGCCCGAGATATCATAGGTTTCCTCACCAGTCAGACCAAGTGTATCCTGGTTTTCGCCTTCAATGAATACCATTGGAAGTACTCCCATTCCTACAAGGTTGGATCGGTGTATCCGCTCGAAACTTTCGGTAATAACTGCTTTTACTCCAAGTAGGGTTGTTCCCTTTGCAGCCCAGTCTCTTGACGAGCCCGAACCATATTCTTTTCCACCAATCACGACCAAAGGAGTGTCAGATTCCTGGTACTTCATTGCCGCATCATACACCGGGATCTCTTCCCCGGTCGGATGATACTTGGTCCATCCGCCTTCCCGGGATGCCAGTTTATTCTTGATCCGAACATTCGCAAAGGTTCCACGCATCATTACCTCATGGTTTCCCCTTCGAGATCCATAGGAGTTGAAATCCTTCTGGGCCACCTCGTTTGAAACCAGGTATTGACCGGCCGGATGCTCCGGCTGGAATTTTCCTGCAGGAGAAATGTGATCCGTTGTTACCATGTCTCCTAATTGTAGCAAGACTTTCGCCCCCTTGATGTCCTCAGGATCATTGACATTTTCTGAGATGTTTTGGAAGAACGGTGCTTCCTGAATGTATGTTGACTTACTGTCCCAATCGTAGGTCATTCCGGTTGGAGCGTTCAACGCTTTCCAGGTGTCGTCCCCATCAAATGCTGTGGCATACGTTTTCGCATAATCTTCAGGAGTTACCACTCGATTCATCACCTCGTTGATTTCTTCTGAAGTTGGCCAGATATCTTTCAGGTAAACTGGATTGCCATCTTGATCCTCACCCAGTGAATCATTGTTCATGTCAAAATCCATGGTTCCTGCGATCGCATAAGCCACGACCAGCATTGGCGATGCAAGGAAGTTCATTTTGATGTTTGGATGAATCCTCGCTTCAAAATTTCTATTTCCGGAAAGTGCCGAGCAAACGACCATGTCGTTATCAATCACTGCTTGCTGTACTTCAGGGATCATATCCCCTGAGTTTCCAATACAAGTCGTGCAGCCATATCCTACCACATAGAAATTGAGTGCTTCCAGCTCTTGAAGAAGATTGGATTTTTCCAGGTATTCTGTAACGACTCTGGAACCAGGTGCCAGTGACGTCTTCACCCATGGCTTCACCTTTAACCCTTTTTCCAATGCCTTCTTGGCAACCAAACCGGAACCAATCATCACACTAGGATTAGAAGTATTCGTACACGAAGTGATTGCAGCGATCACCACTGAAGCTTCGTTCAAGGTGAAGTCTCCGTAATCCGCCGTTGAAATATCGATGCTTTGTCTTTTTGATCCGTATTCGTCCAAAAGCTTGCTCATTTGCGGTTTGGCTTCCCGAAGAAGGATTTTGTCCTGTGGACGCTTCGGCCCTGAAATGGTTGGCTCAACCGTTCCAAGATCCAATTCAATCACATCGGTGTATTCGATTTCTGCATTGACATCCCGCCACAGCATGTTTGCCTTCGGGTAAGCTTCAACCATGTCATTGTGAGAAGCCGACCTGTTGGTTTTACGCATGTAATCCAACGTCTGAGAATCGATAGGCCAGTGGGTATCGGTACATCCGAATTCCGGTGACATGTTGGAAATGGTAGCCCGATCCGTCACAGCAAGATTCGCCAGGCCAGGGCCGAAAACTTCAACAATTTTTCCAACTACACCATAATCTCTTAAAAGTCGTGTGATAGTAAGCACCAAATCTGTTGAGGTAGTGCCTTCTTTCATTTCGCCGGTAATCTTAAGCCCGATCACTTGAGGCAGGATCATATAAATGGGCTGACCCAGCATGGCAGCTTCCGCTTCAATTCCACCAACACCCCAGCCAAGTACACCAATTCCGTTCACCATTGGCGTGTGCGAATCGGTTCCCACAAGTGTATCCGGGAATAGATACCCATCTCTATCGATCACGCCTTGCGCCAGGTATTCGAGATTTACCTGGTGGCAGATGCCCATGCCAGGAGGTACAACGCTGAAATTGTCAAACGCTTGCTGTCCCCATTTCAGTAGCTTGTATCGCTCTTCGTTTCGTTGATACTCCAGGTCCACATTTTTTTGATAGGAGTCTGGTGCCCCAAAATGTTCGACCATCACCGAATGGTCGATGACCATGTCTGCAGGTACGACCGGGTTCGTTTTTCCAGTGTCCTTACCTTTTCTTGCCACTTCTGCTCGGATGGAGGCAATGTCCACAACTGCAGGAACGCCGGTGAAATCCTGCATCAAGACCCTTGCCGGGCTATACGGAATGTCTTTAACTCCAGCCGTATTCTTCCAGTCAAGGATGGTCTCCAAATGCTCTTCCGTTACTGCAAATCCATCGTAGTTGCGGATTGCATTCTCGAGGAGGATGCGAATGGAGTAGGGGAGCTTGTTAACAATGGGTTTCTTCTTCGCTAATTCGAAAAGACTAAAATATTTTTGGGTGCCGATGTTGGGGTCTAGTTGTTTTTCGATTCCAAAGAAATCCTGTGCCATAGGTTACGTTTTTTAGTATAAACAATGTGTGAAGGGCTGAAATAGTTCAGCGGAGGCCAAAGATAATGGATTTGGTGATTGGTGGTTGGGAGATTGCAGATCCTGCAGGCATTTGATCCTCCCTGCGACACTTTGGACCCTTCCTGCAGGGCTCTTAGCCCTTCCTGCGTCACTTTTGGGCCTTCCTGCAACACCTGGACAGCTTCCTGCGCCACTTTTTTCATTCCCTGCCAAATTTTAATTCTGTCCCGGGTGAATTTCAGTCGTCCCCGGTGAATTTTATTTGGCCCCGGGTGGCCTGAACCGTTCCCCGGACCACTTTCGGGCTTCCCCGGGCGACTTTTAGGCTTCCCCGGGAGGTTTTGACCCTTCCCCAGTGGGTTCTAACCTTTCCCCGGTGAGTTTTTGGGTGTCCCCGGTGTCGGGAGAGTTGTTATATGGATTTTAGTTGGACTTTCAGGTCCATTCTCTCATGTAATATTCTTACGACCTCAACTTCATTGGAGGTCAATAAATGATAAAAAATAATATGTTTGTTGATTTTGTAGCCCAATAGACTGGTGCTGATTTCAGGGTACGCTCTCCCTGAGGAAGGATGAGAAGAAATATCCTTACAAGCCAGTTTTATTGCTTCATAGTATTTATCTGCTTGGTTTTCCGACCAGGTTTCAAAGGTATACTCCCAAATTTCAGTAAGATCATCTATGGCCTTCAGCCTCAATATGAGTTTGGCCATATGCTACTCTCTTCCCTTTTTTAGATTAGCTAAATGTTGGTCAAAGTCAAAGTTCTCAACCCGCGGACTATTCAATCCGTCACTGATTTCCTTTTTCAAGGCGATTACTTTCTTTTCTTCCTCTTCAAGAAGTCTTAGTCCCGCACGAATTACTTCGCTGGCATTCTTAAACCGACCTTCTGAAACGCTTTGTTTAACAAAGCTGTCGAAGTAACTCCCCAGTGAAATGGATGTGTTCTTGCTCATGCCCTAAAGTTACCAAAAATTGGTAACTTATTAAATGATTGTAATTCTAAGCAGGGGGATGATGAAATGAAAACGGGATCTCGCCATCATGTAACCAATGTAAGAAAATCCGTACTAGTGGGGCGGGCATAGGGTTTGGTTTTTGGCTCCAAATTATGGATTTTCCTCTGCCATCAATTGCCGATACTTAATAACCGTTTTCCAAATCTTAGACTGGGCCTGGTTCTGTTTTTCAGGATAAAGTCCATGGTTATACAGCATGATGTAACCGAGTCCCTCTTTCATATTGAACCCCATGTGGGCCGCAACATCTCCGCCACTGCCATCATGCATTCGGTCCTTAAGAATGTTGTTGGTATACCAAAATACGGCAAAACTGGAAAGTTCATCTGCGGCTATATGCTCTGGAGTTAGCATCTTTTCGTATGACTCTTTTTGAAGTAACTGACCATCTCCTTTCAATCCTTTCATCATATCCTGGGCAAACATCCTCAAATCTGCGATCGTAGTTGCTCCATTACCAGCTGGGTAATCCACGTCCGAATAGGAGGGATAAGGATCACCACTAGCCAAATACGTTTGAGCCTTAATAGTACCTGGTGGGAGTCGGTGCGACCAGCCAGAATTTTTCATGCCAAGCGGTTTATAGATTTGTTCTATTACATAATTCCGATACGAAACACCGGTAGCCACTTCGATCAGGTATGCACATAGGTTAGCACCAAGGTTGGTATATTCATACGCTTCACCTGGTGCGGACTTCTTAAAAATTTTTTTGTTATAGTAGTCACCCTTCGGCTCGAAGGTCTCTTTCAAATAGGTATGTAATGACATGGTGCTATCTCCCCGGATGCCGGTCAAAAATGCTTTTTCTCCATATCCAAATTCGAGCTCCTCAAAGTCTTGAGGCTTCAAAAGGTAATAAGAATACTTCCAGGATTTTTCCAGATCTACAATGCCTGATGTATGATTTGTCAGATGCTTTATCAGTATTTTCTCTTTAGGGAGATATGGATTGATTACCTCAAATGGTAATAGGTCATTGATTGGGGTTTCAAGAGTAAAAAGTCCTTTTTCAATGCATTGCATCAACGAAACAGCGATGAAGGTTTTTGAAACAGACGCTACATTTTGTGCGGTCTTTGCTGTGTAGGGGATACCTTCTTCTCTATTTGCATAACCAAACCCTTGTTCGTACAAGACATTTTCGGTATCAAAAATGGTGACTCCCAAGCCAGGAATATCAGCCTGCTCGAATATCTCTTGAATTTTTGCAGTAAGAGAATCCGAGTATTGCCATGCAATTGATTCAGCAGAAATAAACAGCATGGCAGTAATTAATATGAGGTGTTTAATCACGTATAAAAGGAATATGAGATATTACTAATATAAAAATGAAAGCCTACATAAATCTATAGGAACTGTCTTACGGGAGCAACTGTAGTGGGTAACCTCAGCCATGGTGCCATGTCCACCCCTTTGCTGATGAAACTAACTAGTTAAACTGTAGGTAATACAGCAATAGACTCTCCAATGCTCCGACAAAAAGGCTAATTAGAATTTCCATCAAAGACAGTTTTTTTAGATGAAATGAATTGGCATGAGAAACCCAGAGGGCCACAACGGCACAACCTATAAACATCAGCGTTGGATATGTGCCCAAATTATTGGTAACAATTCCCATCCAATCCAATGCAATTATTTCTAAGATCGTATACCCAAAGATCGCCATCGCGAAATTCGATTTCAGATTCTTCCTAATTATATACACTCCACTATAAAAGAGCATAACACTAATAACGTATGGGGAAAACTGTAAGTAATATTTGAAGCTTAACCAAGCTTGGAGTTGAAAGCCAAATTCAGTTCTGGCAATGAATATACCAAGAGTAATAAGAGCTACTGCAGAGAATACTGTTCCAATGATCTTTCTTACTAGCATCTTACAATTTTAAACGAATAATATACAAAATTTGAATGCGGTTAAATGGTGATTGAGAGTAGTCGAAAATTGATAGTGATAAGAATGGCTATCAAGAATAATTTTGCAGAGCTTAAGAACAAACTAAACTTGAACTAGCTCAAATCCCGTGATCAAAATCCAACCCTTACCAGAATCCCGATGGGAAGAATGTCGTGATCTTCGATTGGAAGGGCTGAAGGAGGAGCCTTTGGCTTTTGGCAGTTCTTATGAGGAGGAAGAGATTCTCACCGAACAAGAATGGCGAAAGCGAAACAATAACGCCATTTGTGCACTGGATAATAACTTCCCAGTAGGAATGGTAGTGGTTATTTGTGAGTCGAAATTGAAAGCAAAACACATCGCAAACATCTTTGGACTGTACGTCAAGAAATCCCACCGGGGGAATGGTGTTGGAAATCGATTGATGGAAGGTGCCATTCAAAAATTGAAAGAGGCGGAATGGATTAAGAAAATTAGACTAACAGTAAATACTGAACAAACGGCTGCCATCGGGCTGTATAAAAAGTTCGGGTTCAAAGAAGTGGGCGTTTTGAAGAACGAACTCTTTTATGATGGTAAGTATTATGATGAATTGATCATGGAGTTGTTATTGGAAGACGCTGAAACACCCGCCTGACTGGACGGGCAGGAGTTCAGAATGACGCACGGAAAGATCGTCAATCCATCAATCCAATTAATCTCTCAATCGAATCAATCTACAATCTTTTCAATCCCACCAAAAACTCCATCGTATCCACATCATCAGAATAATCCCACAATTCGGGTTTCTGTGCCATGCCAAAAGGAATGTGATCGTTTCCTACCACACACTGGATTTTCTCTTGTTGTGCTTCCAGCACTTTTGCCAGGCTTTCAGATGAATCGTATTCCTGGTGGTACAACACAGACACGGGTGATACAAGATCATCCGTCGAAACGGCAAGTAGCGCCCCGGTATCCAGGTGGGGGGTCTTGTTTACCAGGTAAATGGATTTGTGATAGTCGTAGTTGTTCCTGTATTTGTGATGATTGATGCATGAGCTGTACTGCTCGAAATGTGGAAATGTTTCTCGCAAGTCGAATCCTTTTGGGGTGAAAATTTTTGAGACATTTCGGCACCCCAACCCAAAGTAAGAGAAAATGTCCTCACCAAGGTTTTTTAGCTCTTCTTCAGATTCCTTTCCATTCAAAACAGCCACTGAGGTTCTGTTCTTGCGAATGATATGTGGAATGTCTTTGAAGTAATACTCAAAATAGCGGGCGGTATTGTCACTCCCTGTGGCGATCACGGCATCAACATTGGTGAGACGATCTCTTAATTCGATGTTCTTTTTGAATCGCGGCTCAGTTTCTACAATCCAATCAATCAACGTCCTGGTTAGCAACAGGTCATCCGAACTTGGCTTTATCGCAGCAAAGTTGCCGGATATCAACACACAGAGCAGATCATGAAAACCCACCAATGGGATGTTTCCCGCCATTACTATTCCAACAATCTTTGGTGTGCTGTCTGTCATGGAATAGTTGGAAATCCATTGCTCCAATTTTTTTTCTTCCAGCATAAAAGAAATCCCAGCCAGTGCTCTTTTAACATTCTCTTCAGTAAACCACGGGTTTTCCAGTTGCGCTCTTCCACCTAATTCGCCAATCTCATCACTTGAGAGATTGTCTATCCTATGACCTAAATTGATAAAAGCACTGATTCGATCCTCGACCTTCATAAAAAAATAATATTTGTCCCGTATTGCTAGTGGGTTGCAAACATAAATGGGATTAATTTTGTTGTCTCATTTAGACAGGTTAAAAAAAGAATTTCTCAATGGCTATAATGATTACTGATGAGTGCATCAATTGTGGTGCCTGTGAACCCGAATGTCCAAATACGGCGATTTATGAGGGTGGCGTGGAATGGAAGTGGGCCGATGGCACGGATCTTACCCAGATTGAAATGGAGGATGG